>CAYMNN010000072.1:0-4270 GCA_964391815.1 uncultured Candidatus Planktophila sp. | reverse complement strand
AATCCACCTTGCAAACCACGGGTTGATTCAATGACTTCCCAATATTCAGCCAAGGTTCCGTTGCTGTTACCCATTGCGTGCGAGTATTCACACATAATCAGTGGGCGATCAGCTTTTGGTGACTTTGCGTATTCCTTGATTGCATTAATTGATGGATACATCGGAACAATTACATCGGTCAATGAATGGCTACCCATCCAATTACCGCGGATTCCGCCTTCGTAATGCAACGGACGTGATGGATCAAAGCTTCGCGCATATGCTGCAGCTGCTTCATGGTTGCTACCTGCACCTGATTCATTTCCAAGTGACCACATAACAACAGATGGATGATGAATATCGCGCTGCACCATTCGACCGATGCGATCAACGAATGCGGTTAAGTAACGAGTGTCATCACATAATGAATTAATAAATGCGTGAGATTCGATATTTGCTTCACCAACGACATAAAAACCTAGCTCGTCACATAGATCCAGAAAAGCTGCATCATTTGGATAATGTGAAGTACGCACCGCGTTAAAGTTCCAGCGCTTAAGTTCTAAAAGATCTTGGCGCATGTCATCACGGGTCAGTGCGCGACCTGTAAAGCGATTGAAATCGTGACGGTTGATTCCGTAGAAAATAATTGGTTGACCGTTAACTAAGAAATCTTGACCCTTAATAACAATTGATCGGAAACCAATTCGCTGTTGAGAAACCTCGATCACAGCACCTTCTGGGTTACGCAATTCGATATCTAAGGTATACAAATGAGGTTCTTCAGCTGACCAAGGCTTGATTTTTGCTACTTTGGTGCTTAATTCAACTTGGCCTTGCGGTGGTGGCTCCATGATTGAAACCGCTTGTTGAGCTGACTTAGGAAGATTTCCATTCCAGAACTTTGCATGGAAGAAATCGCGGGCAGCGATAGCAACTTCTTCTGGCGTTTCTGTCCAAATAGGTGGAACAAATGTTTTTAGGGTGTGAGAAAGAACCGCGCTCTTTTGCTTAGCAAGTTCACGGATACTCAGGTGTAATGAGTAACCATCGGTTGGCTCATTATCAATAGCTGAAATCTGTGCGCGAACATTTAAGGTTCCAGTTGATAAGTCTTTTTCTAACCCAGCCGTTGCAGCAAAGGTTTCAATAAAAACTTTGTTTGTTGCATACAGCTTTACTGAACGAGTGATTCCACCATGCCACCATTGGTCTTGGTCCTCAATAAAGGTTGCATCTGACCACTTAGTAACATCAATGCGCACAACGTTGTTGCCGCTATGTACAAACTTTGTGATATCAAATTCTGCAGCAAGGCGTGAATCCTTGGTTAAACCCACTTCAATGCCATTGATGTAAATCAAAGCAACTGATTCGTAACCACCAAGTTGTAAAACTATGCGCTTGCCTGCCCAGCTCTTTGGAAGATCAAAATCTCGCTCGTATACGCCATGTGGATTTTCTTCGGGAACAAATGGTGGCTGCTCTGGAAAAGGCATTTGAACATTTGTGTAAATAGGTTTATCAAAAAATACATCCGAAGTTTCCTGCATTGTCCACAAACCAGGAACTGGAATCGATGCCCAGCGCTTACCTAATTTTTCAGTTGGCTTACGTAACAACTGGAAGCGCCAAACCCCATCCAAAGAGATCTGCTCAAAGTGCTCAATATTGAGCATCGGCAAACGGTTAACGGAGGTGGTCTCGGGGCTCATCCAATAGTTGCTAATCACGTGGGGAAGTCTCTCATTAAGCCCTTGATTGGCAAAAGGTTCTCTTGTTTTTGCGATTTGGCTCATGCCTGCCATAATTACGGCTGCTGTATTCGGGGTAACTCGAAGAGCAGGCCTCTCTAGCTCAGTGGTAGAGCAGCGCACTTGTAATGCGCAGGTCGTCAGTTCAATCCTGACGGGGGGCTCCAGTTAAATCTAAATGCTTATTCTGGCGAAACAGCGGTTCTGCGATTTGGAATCATTGTTACTGGGTAACTTAAATCCTCAAGAAACTGCACCATAAGTGCGTTGAAAAGTTCTGGCTTTTCTTTAACTAATGCATGAGACGTGCCAGGCAAAACCGCTAACTGACCAAGTGCTAATGATTCATACAGTTCCTGTGTGTGCTTCAAACTGATCATGTCATCATCGCCGGAAACAACAAGGACTGGACACTGAATTTCTGACAACTGCTTCTTTGAAATATCAGGTTCAGTTGCCCAAACCTTAAACATACGAGTTACTTTTTCTAGCAAGGTATGTGGTGCATCAGGTGAAATCAATGTGTACTCAGCTAAGTCTTCTTCAGAAACAGAAGGCTCGCCCATTTCGTAATCAACACCTGAATGATGGAAGTTTCCACCAATAGAAATAATTGACTTAACCAGATCTGGCCGCTGGATAGCCACCATCAACGCAATAACTGCGCCATCTGAATACCCAACCAAATGCGCAGGTTCCTTAACAATTGTTTCTAGGTATGCAATGGCTTCACGTG
Organism: uncultured Candidatus Planktophila sp.; assembly: GCA_964391815.1. Taxonomy (GTDB): domain Bacteria; phylum Actinomycetota; class Actinomycetes; order Nanopelagicales; family Nanopelagicaceae; genus Planktophila. The sequence goes on along the minus strand of CAYMNN010000072.1, from coordinate 1,801 downwards.
TTTGGTATTGAAAATGCAAGCTGCCGGCGCGATCGGCGGTAAAACCGTGTGCGGTTCGGTCATAAGCAAAGACGTGGAAATCATCTTCAAGTGCGGGCACTAGCAAGTAATCCCAGCTAGATGTTTTGCTTAAACCACCATGTAATAAAACAACCGCTTCGCCTGCGTTATCCCATTCGTAGCAGTACAGATCATGGCCATCGACCTTTAAATATTCGGGCACTACTGTGAATCCATAATGTGACGGTTGCCGCGATCAAAAGTTAAGTAGTTATAGGTCCAGTCAGCCATCGTGCCGATCTTGTTACGTCCACCCAAAAGATAAAACAGGTGCAGCCATAACCAGGCATACCAAGCTGGAACTCCGGTCATGCGAAGATTTTTAACTTCGACAATTGCTTTGTGGCGCCCGATTGTTGCCATAGAACCCTTATCTAGGTACTTAAATGGCTTTAACTCTTGGCCCGCTGCAAGGCTCTTGATCTGCTTTGCAACATGTCGACCTTGTTGCAAAGCAACTGGTGCAACCATCGGCAACATACGGCCGTTGTCTCCGACAAAACCTGCGATGTCACCGATTGCAAAGATGTGTGGGTAATTCTTAACCTGCAAAGTGTTTTCGACATCGATGCGCGTATTGATCAATGGCAAATTCAATTTTGCAGCCGTTGGTTCGCCCTTAACGCCAGCTGCCCAAATGGTTACTTCAGAAGCAATCTTGGTTCCATCGCTAGTTTCGATCATGCGTGGCTTAATTTCTTTAACTGCAGTATTTAGGTGAACAGTTACGCCAAGTTTTTCTAGATCTTTTTTGCCACGCGCCGATAGCTTTTCAGAAAACATCGGCAGGATGCGGGGACCGGCTTCAATCAAATTGATTTTGATATGCGCGGCAGCATTGGCTTGATCATGCTTAAGCGGACCGCGAACAAGTTCAGCAAAAGCTCCGGCCATTTCCACACCAGTTGGACCGCCACCTACGACTGAAATTGAAAACAGGGTGTCATCTTCAAAGCGGCACAGATCTTCAAAACGTCGCAAAACTTCGGCGCGAATCGTTAGCGCTTCATGAACACTCTTCATTCCTAAGGCGTGCTCATTCACACCAGGGATTCCAAAGTCGGCAGTTGCTGAACCCAAAGCAACGACCAGATAATCAAAATCTAAAACTTCACTGCTATCTAATTTCACGGTCTTGTTTTTGTGATCAACAGCGATTGGAGTTCCCATTCGAAATTGAATTCCAGTTTTGCGCAGCGCTCCACGTACTGGGTGAGCCACGTGATCTGCGGCTAGGCCAGCGGTTGATACCTGGTACAACAAAGGCAAAAAGGTTTGGAAGTTGTGGCGATCAACCACAGTGACATTTGCAAACTCGCCCATCTTGCGGGCTGCAGTTAATCCGCCAAAGCCGGCACCCAAAATCACTACGCGAGGTTTTTGGAGTGTCTTTTGCATGGGATAAGTCTAGGCTTGCCAGCATGAACCCGCATAACGGAGCACGCAAGTATCTGGTCACAGGCGCATCTGGATATGTCGGTGGCCGTCTAGTTCGCGCATTAATTGACGATAAAGAAGATGTTCGCATTTTGGTGCGCGATAAGAACAAGATCATGGGTCAGCCATGGGCGCCGTTGGTTGAAATTTGCGAAGGCAGCGCTGAAAACTTCGTTGATTTACAAAGAGCACTCGAAGGTATTCATACAGCTTTTTACTTATTGCATTCGATCAATTTAGGTCCGCACTTTGATGAGATCGAAAGTGAAATGGCACGCAACTTTGCCAAAGCTGCCGAACAAGC
>CAYMNN010000071.1:0-4456 GCA_964391815.1 uncultured Candidatus Planktophila sp. | reverse complement strand
GGCCGGTGGGCGAAAGCGCCGCCGCGCATCATCCTCAGGAATCATTACCGCCTAATAAACCCCCGATTTGAGCCTGAGCGCTCAAATGGGTACCCTTACCCCTCAACCTAAAGTTCGGAGAACTACGCACGTGGCAAATATCAAGTCTCAGATCAAGCGCATCAAGACCAACGAGAAGGCACGCCTTCGCAACAAGTCTGTGAGCTCATCTATCAAGACCGCCGTCCGTAAGTTCCGCGATGCTGTCGCTGCAGGCGATTCAGCTGCGATCACAACAGAACTCCGCGCTGCATCAAAGTCACTAGACGTTGCAGTACAAAAGGGTGTTCTTCACAAGAACTCAGCAGCAAACAAGAAGTCTTCAATGGCTAAGGCAGCTGCCAAAGCCGGCGCACGTTAATCCTTACTAATTTAAAGCGAGGCTAGGTTCATGCCTGCAATTTCACTTGCTAAGGCTCCGCAACCAGCAGCAACTAATCCGGCGCAGATTCGCAATTTCTGCATCATTGCCCACATTGATCACGGTAAATCAACTCTTGCCGATCGCATGTTGGGTATCACCGAAGTTGTAGAAGCTCGCAATATGCGCGCACAGTATCTAGATCGTATGGATATTGAACGCGAACGCGGCATCACTATTAAATCTCAAGCAGTTCGTTTGCCATGGCGTTCATCTCTTGATGGTCAGGAATACATCTTGAACATGATCGATACACCTGGACACGTTGACTTTACTTACGAAGTATCGCGCTCGCTAGCTGCGTGCGAAGGTGCGGTCTTACTTGTTGATTGTGCGCAAGGTATCGAAGCCCAAACTCTTGCAAACCTTTATCTAGCGATGGAAAACAATCTAACGATTATTCCTGTGCTCAATAAAATTGATTTGCCGAATGCGCAACCTGAAAAGTTTGCAGCAGAACTTGCCAAGTTAATTGGTTGCCAGCCTGAAGATTGCTTACGCGTATCTGGAAAAACAGGCGATGGCGTTGCCGAATTATTAGATCAGATCGTTGCTCAGATTCCGGCACCAGTAGGTGATGCAAACGCTCCTGCACGTGCCTTGATCTTTGACTCGGTCTATGACTCTTACCGCGGTGTGGTTACCTATGTGCGCGTTGTTGATGGACACTTAAATCCACGCGAACAGATTCAAATGTTTTCAACTGGTGTTCGCCACGAAGCGCTAGAAGTTGGCGTTATTTCACCTGAACCAATTGCTTCAAAGGGGCTTGGCGTAGGCGAAGTAGGCTATTTAATTACCGGTGTAAAAGATGTTCGACAATCACGAGTTGGCGACACAATTACTTCGTATAACAACCCAACTAAGACCGCATTGTCTGGCTATAAAGATCCAAAGCCAATGGTGTTTTCTGGCTTGTTCCCATTAGACGGTGCTGATTTTCCTATCCTTCGCGAAGCGCTAGATAAGTTACAGCTCAACGATGCCGCACTTGTTTATGAGCCAGAAAGCTCTGCAGCCCTTGGTTTTGGTTTCCGTTGCGGCTTCCTTGGCTTGCTACACATGGAAATCGTGCGCGAGCGTCTGGAACGCGAACACAAACTAAATCTGATTTCTACTGCGCCAAACGTTGTGTACAACGTCAACATGGAAGACGGTAAGCAAGTTCGAGTTACTAATCCTTCTGAATTTCCAGATGGCAAGGTTGCTGCAGTCTTTGAACCAATTGTTAAATCAACAATTCTTGCCCCATCCGAATACATCGGAACAATCATGGAACTATGCCAAGATCGCCGCGGAATCTTGCTTGGTATGGATTACATCTCTGAAGACCGCGTTGAAATTCGCTATGACCTTCCATTAGCCGAAATTGTTTTCGATTTCTTTGATCAGCTAAAGAGCCGCACCAAGGGTTATGCCTCGTTAGATTACGAAGAAAAGGGCGAGTCCGAAGGCAACTTAGTTAAGGTCGACATCTTGTTGCAAGGCGAAGCCGTTGATGCATTTAGTGCAATTGTTCACCGCGACAAGGCATACGCATATGGCGTAATGATGACCGGCAAACTGCGCGAACTTATCCCGCGTCAGCAGTTCGAAGTTCCTATTCAGGCAGCTATTGGTTCTCGCATCATCGCCCGCGAAAGTATCCGTGCTATCCGTAAAGATGTTTTGGCAAAGTGTTACGGCGGCGATATTTCACGTAAGCGTAAGCTTCTGGAAAAGCAAAAAGAGGGTAAGAAGCGCATGAAGATGGTGGGACGTGTAGAAGTTCCACAAGAAGCTTTCGTTGCTGCCCTTGCCACAGATGCCGATATCGAAAAGGTAAAGGCTGCTCGCAAAGCAGGGCAATGACGCTCTCCTTTTATGTCCACATCCCGTACTGCATTAAGCGGTGCGGTTACTGCGACTTCAATACCTACACGCCATCAGAGCTGCAAGATGGTGCAACTTTAGAAATCGTTAGCAATGATTACATCGACGCGGTTTTGCGCGAACTAGATGCTGCCCCTAAAGATCTAGTCCCAACCATTTTCTTTGGTGGCGGAACACCTTCATTATTGCCAGCAGATGATCTGGGCCGAGTAATTGCTGCAGTAAAAGCACGCAACGGTTTAGCCCCGGATTGTGAAATCACACTAGAAGCAAACCCAGATTCAGTAACCGAAGAAAAATTAGCAAGGTATCTGGCAGTCGGTTTCAACCGAATTTCCTTTGGAATGCAATCGGCAAAGCCACATGTATTAGCCGCCCTTGATCGCACTCACAATCCAGCCAATGTCGAAAAAGCAATCACCATGGCAAGGGCTGCAGGTTTTGAGTCCATCAGCGTTGATTTAATTTACGGAACACCTGGTGAAACTTTAGATGATTGGCGCGAAACTGTTGAAGCTGCGTTGTCACTAGATATCGACCACATCAGCGCGTATGCCTTAATTGTTGAAACCGGAACAAAGTTAGCCGCGCAAATTAAGCGCGGGGATTTAACAATGCCTAACGATGATTTGATGGCCGATATGTATTTATTAGTTGATCAAATGTGTGAAGCCAAAGGTTTAACCTGGTACGAACTATCCAATTGGTCAAAGCCTGGACATCAATGCCGTCACAACATTGCTTACTGGCAAAACAAGAACTGGTGGGGCCTTGGACCTGGCGCGCATTCTCATGTTGATGCGCGACGTTTCTGGAATGTAAAGCACCCAACTACTTATAAGCAAAAGGTTTTTGCCGGGCAATCACCGATTTTAGAAAGTGAACAGTTAACTGAAGAACAAATCAAAGATGAATCCATCTTGCTCGGAATCCGAATGCGCGAAGGTCTAGAGCTAGAGCTGCTTGCACCTCATCAAATGGAGGTACTAGCGGGCTATCGCGAAAACGGCTTTGTCGAACTGCGTGATGATCGTGTTGTCTTGAGCCCTGCTGGGCGCTTGATCGCAGATCGAATCGTGCGAGAAATAACTTTCTAGTACTCTTAGCGCAAATGTCATCACGTCGTCTTGAAATCCTCCGCGCAATTGTCGATGAGTACGTTGCGACCCAAGAACCTGTCGGTTCAAAAGCTATCGCCGAACGACACGGTCTAGGAATCTCACCTGCCACGATTAGAAATGAAATGGCAGTACTAGAAGATGAAGGATTAATTACTCAGCCCCATACAAGTGCTGGTCGGATTCCGACCGATCGTGGATATCGCGTCTTTGTAGACAAGCTGGCAACTGTTAAGCCCCTATCAAGTGCGGAACGCCGTGCAATTGAAACATTTTTAGAAGGATCACATGATCTAGAAGAATTGCTAAAGAAATCCGCGAAGTTATTGGCAGATATCACCAAGCAAGTGGCCGTTGTTACTTACCCAATCATTGGTGATCAAAACAACCGGGAAAAAATGGCTATCTCTGGAACAGCTAATTTAGCTCGCTCTGCTGAAGATTTAGGTTCAACTCTTTCTCCAATTCTTGAAGCACTAGAAGAACAGGTTGTTTTGATGAAGCTTCTTAATGAAGCACATTCAACGGTTCATGTTCGCATTGGAAGCGAGCAAAATGATACAAATCTTCAAACAACTTCTCTTGTAACAGTTGGATACGGATTAGCGAATTCACCACTAGGTGGCCTTGGTGTTATGGGACCTACGCGAATGGATTATGCAGGCTCTATGGCTGCAGTAGATGCAGTTGCCCGCTACGTTGGACGCTACATTTCTGAGGGTGCGTAAATGGCTGATTATTACGAGACTTTAGGTGTTACTAAGGGTGCAACCGCCGATGAAATTAAAAAGGCGTATCGCAAGCTCGCACGCGAACTGCACCCAGATGTGAACCCAGATCCCCATACTCAAGAAAAGTTTAAAGAAGTCACCGAGGCATACGATGTATTAAGCGATCCGCAAAAGCGTCAGAGCTATGACATGGGTGGCAGTGGCTTTGGTGGGGGCTTTGGTGGCGCAAACTTTGGTGGCGGATTCAGCGACATCATGGATGCATTCTTTGGTGG
>CAYMNN010000070.1:0-4464 GCA_964391815.1 uncultured Candidatus Planktophila sp. | reverse complement strand
GATGATGCCCGCGATCTGCGCGATAAAGCTTTCTTTGCACCAGTTCAAAGCCGTTACAAGATTTACATTATTGACGAAGCGCATCAGCTCGGACCAGGTGCTGCAAATGCTTTACTTAAAGTTGTTGAAGAGCCACCTGCTCACGTAATTTTTATCTTTGCTACAACTGAACCAGATAAGTTGATTGCAACAATCCGTTCACGTACTCACCACTATCCATTCCGTTTAGTTCCACCAGGAACACTGGCCGCACACCTTGAAAAGGTTTGCAATGCCGAAGGCGTAAAGGTCGACAAGGGCGTAATCCCACTTGTTGTGCGCGCTTCTGGTGGCTCAGTTCGTGACGCACTTTCTGTACTTGGTCAGCTTTTGGCTGGTGCAGGAAAAGATGGCGTTAGCTACGAGATTGCAATTCAGCTTCTTGGATTTACAGATGGCGCGTTACTTGATGATGCAATCGATGCGATTGCCGCACATGATGGTGCAACGTTGTTCAAGACTATTGATCGCGTGATCGAATCAGGACATGACCCACGTCGCTTTACAAGCGATATGTTGGAGCGAATTCGCGACTTGATGATTGTTGATGCACTGAAGGATTCAACAGCTAATTCGATTTTGCGCGATATGCCAGATGATCAAATGGAACGCATGCGCAATCAAGCAAACCGAATTGGTACAGCAAATCTTTCACGTGCAGCAGATATTGCTGCCGAAGGTCTTACCCAAATGCGTGGAGCTACTGCGCCGCGCTTAATTCTTGAGCTCATCTGCGGGCGCATCTTGTTGCCGATTGGCGATAACACTGAGGCTGGAATGCTCTCTCGCATTGAACGTTTGGAACGTGCAGAGAACATTGCTCCGCTTACTTCATCCGCAGCTTCCGCTCCAGCTCGAACCGTGGAGGCAAAAGAAAAAGCAGCCTCCACTCATTCGACTGAAGCAGTCAGCAGCTCTAAGGCTGAGGAAGCAAAGCCTGCCGCTAAAACAAAGGACTCCGCCCCGGTCACCGTTCCAAAAGCACCGGGCAACTTTGATATTGCCGCGCTGAGACGAGCATGGCCAGATGTGATTGAGGATGTAAAGAAGCGTCGCAGACTGACGTGGTCGCTGCTTAGCGCATCGGCGCAGGTGCTTAGTGTTGATGAAGATGCGATCACTATTGGCATTGTTAATGCTGGCGCAAAGGAAAGTTTTGAACGCTCTGAATCAGATGTGATTCTGCGTAACGCATTTATTGATGTAGTGGGTCTTGATCGAAAGATCGCAGTTGTCGTTGATCCGTCGATTGATACAAATACACCGGCGGCGCGTGAGACACGTACATCTGAAGCTCCATCAGATAAGACTCTGCTTACAGGTGCTGCCTTGCTCGCTCAAGAACTTGGCGCAAAAGTTATTGAAGGTAAGTAATACATGTCAGGTATGTACGAAGGCGCGATTCAAGATCTTATTGATGCATTAGGTCGTCTGCCCGGTATTGGTCCAAAGAGCGCGCAACGAATTGCTTTCCATATTTTGCAATCTGATTCTGAAGTTGCGTCGGCATTGGTTGATTCAATCCGCGTTGTAAAAGAGCGAGTGAAGTTTTGCGTGCAATGCGGAAATGTTTCAGAAGAAGATGAATGCCGCATCTGCCGCGATCCTCGACGTGACAACACAATCATCTGCGTTGTTGAAGAAAGTAAAGATGTAATTGCTATTGAACGAACTCGCGAATTCCGCGGTAAGTACCATGTGCTCGGCGGTGCAATTAGTCCTATTGATGGCATCGGTCCAGAACAACTTCGTATTCGAGAACTGATGGTGCGTTTGGCAGATGCCGGAATCGTTGAAGTCATCTTGGCGACTGATCCAAACCTTGAAGGTGAAGCCACAGCTACCTATCTATCCCGCCTGATTAAGCCGATGGAGATAAAGGTGTCTCGCCTTGCCAGTGGTCTGCCAGTAGGCGGAGATCTGGAATATGCCGATGAAGTTACGCTTGGTCGTGCCTTTGAAGGCCGCAGGGATGTTTAATCTCAATATTTGAAACGTACGCTGTCTCATTATTTAAGAAAACCCTGAAATCGAGTAGCACCAGCTAGATATGTGGTTCATGATTGAGCCATGGGACTCATTGTTCAGAAATACGGCGGCTCATCGGTAGCAGATGCCGAGGGTATGAAGCGCGTAGCCAACAGGATTGTGGCGGCAAAGCGGGACGGTAATCAGGTTGTTGTTGTGGTTTCAGCCATGGGCGATACCACGGACGAGCTCATTGATTTAGCTGAACAGATCACGCCGATTCCACAGGGGCGCGAACTAGATATGTTGTTAACTGCCGGTGAGCGAATTTCAATGGCGCTTCTTGCAATGGCGATCAACAACTTGGGTCATGAAGCGTTGTCATTTACCGGAAGTCAAGCAGGCGTGATTACAACATCTGCACATGGTCGCGCTCGCATCATCGATGTGACACCGGGCCGAATTAAAGAAGCGTTAGATAGTGGCGCAATTGCAATTGTTGCGGGCTTTCAGGGAATTTCGCAAGATACCAAGGATGTAACAACACTTGGCCGCGGCGGCAGTGACACAACTGCGGTTGCATTAGCTGCAGCACTTGATGCAGATGTTTGTGAAATTTACACAGATGTTGATGGTGTGTTTAGCGCCGATCCACGCGTTGTTCCAAGTGCTCGTAAGTTAAAGACAGTTACTTACGATGAAATGTTGGAACTTGCAGCAAGTGGAGCAAAGGTTTTGCATTTGCGTTGCGTTGAATACGCACGCCGTTTCAACTTACCAATTCACGTACGTTCATCTTTTTCAACCAATGAAGGAACATGGGTGGTTAAAGATCATCCAGAAGGAGGCAGCATGGAGCAAGCAATCATCTCGGGAATCGCACACGATAAGTCCGAGGCAAAGATCACGATCGTTGGCGTACCAGACCGCACCGGTGTTGCTGCACGTATCTTCCAAGCGATCGCAGACTCTGACATCAACATCGACATGATTGTGCAGAATGTTTCTGCAGCTGCAACAGGTCTTACCGATATTTCATTTACTTTGCCAAAGGCTGAAGGCGCTGCTGCTACTGCAATATTGCAGAAGCTTCAGGGTGAAGTTGGTTTTGCTTCAATTCAATACGATGATCAAATCGGTAAATTGTCATTAGTTGGCGCTGGAATGCGCTCACATCCAGGCGTTACAGCAACCTTCTTTGGTGCGTTGTCAGATGCAGGTGTGAACATTGAAATGATTTCAACCTCAGAAATTCGTATTTCAATTATCTGCCGCCAAGCTGACCTAGAACGCGGTGCTAAGGCTGCGCATACAGCATTTGAATTAGATGCCGACCAAAGCGAAGCAGTTGTATACGGAGGAACTGGCCGATGAGTAAAAAACCTTCGCTTGCAGTAGTTGGCGCAACTGGCGCAGTTGGAACAGTAATGCTTGGAATCTTGTCGGAGCGTCCAGATGTTTGGGGAGAAATTCGCCTGATTGCATCGGCACGCAGTGCTGGAAAGAAATTGATGTGTCGTGGCGAAGAGCTAACCGTCGTAGCTCTTTCACCAGAAAGTTTTGATGGAATCGATGTTGCAATGTTCGATGTGCCAGATGAGATTTCTGCAGAGTGGGCACCGATTGCTGCTTCACGTGGTGCGGTAGTTGTTGATAACTCTGGTGCTTTCCGTATGGATGCAGACATTCCTTTGGTTGTTCCAGAAGTAAATCCTGAGCAAACAAAGAATCGTCCTCGTGGAATTATTTCAAATCCAAACTGCACAACTCTTTCAATGATCGTTGCACTTGGTGCTTTACACCGTGAATATGGTTTGAAGGAACTCGTTGTTTCTTCCTATCAAGCAGCATCTGGTGCGGGACAAGCAGGAATTGATTCATTAAAGGAACAGATTTCTGCCGTTGCAGGAACAGAGGCCGGTACAAACGCGGGCGATGTTCGCAACTTTGTGAAAGATCTTGGTCCATTCCCGGCACCGCTTGCGCTCAATGTAATTCCATGGGCTGGTTCACTGAAGCAAGATGGTTATTCATCTGAAGAGCTCAAAGTTCGCAATGAATCTCGCAAGATTCTGGGTCTTCCAAACTTAAAGGTTTCAGCAACTTGTGTACGTGTTCCAGTAATCACAACACACTCACTAACTGTTCACGCAGTTTTTGAGAAGGAGCCATCACGAAAAGCTGCTCAAGACATTTTGCAGAACGCTGCAGGCGTGAAATTGGTCGATGATCCAGAAAATCACAAGTTCCCAACACCTGCAGATGTTGTTGGCACAGATCCAACATGGGTCGGACGAGTTCGCAAGAGCTTGGATGATCCAATGGCACTGGAAATGTTCGTGTGCGGTGACAACTTGCGTAAGGGTGCAGCGTTAAATACTGCCCAGATTGCTGAATTATTGGCGGTAGAGTTCACAGCATGAGCATTAAAGAAACCCTACGCACCGACTTAACTGA
>CAYMNN010000069.1:0-4473 GCA_964391815.1 uncultured Candidatus Planktophila sp. | reverse complement strand
CTGGCTTTGGCGATGCGTGTAATACCTTGGTTAATCGCGCAGAGCGATTGATTTAGTGGGTATCAGCAGGAAGTAGCCAAGAACGCATTGGATCAAATGAGAACTCTGCGTACTCGCCCACTTTCACAATCTCTTCGAAGATTGGATCAGAAACCACTGCAACGAGTAAACCAATTTCGGTTTCGATTCGATATTCCACATGCTCGCCGTAGAAGACAACCTGCTTTACGCGACCCTGTGTGCCAGAGATTGTCTGATTAGACGCTTGGGCCTTTTTAACGCGAATTGATTCTGGACGAACTAGCAGGATGCTCTTTTTGTTTAAAGCATCTGCGTGTGCAGGAACTTCAATTTCCTTACCAAGGACAGCGACTTTAGCCATGCCCGCAGATGAAGCCTTAACTGAGGCCACTTCTAAGAAGTTTGAAATGCCAATGAAGTCTGCAACAAAGACAGATGCTGGGCGTAGGTACACCTCTGCGGGCAAACCGACTTGTTCGATCTTTGAATTACGCATGACCACAATGCGATCAGAGATACTCATAGCTTCATCTTGATCGTGGGTTACGAAAATACTTGTAATGCCAAGGCGCTGTTGTACTTCACGAATTTCAATGCGCATCTGTGCGCGGAGCTTTGCATCCAGGTTACTGAGCGGCTCATCAAAGAGAAGAACGCGAGGACGCATAACCATCGCACGGGCTAAAGCAACGCGCTGCTGCTGTCCACCAGATAATTGGTTAGGTGAACGATTAGCCATTGTCGTTAGGCTCATGGAATCAAGTACGGCTTCGACCTCTGTCTTAATTTGATCAGCTGGCATTTTCTTAGTCTTCGGACCATAAGCAACGTTTTCGTAAACGCTCATGTGTGGGAACAATGCATAAGACTGGAACACCATGCCCATAGGACGCTTATCCGGCGTTAATGCAGACATGTCCTGGCCATCCAAGAGAATTGATCCTTCAGTTGGGGTTTCAAAGCCGGCAATCATGCGAAGAGTTGTTGTCTTGCCGCAGCCTGATGGTCCAAGGAAGGTAATGAATTCACCTGGGTGGATATCTAGATTGATTGAATCAACTGCGATTACTTTTTCTTTTCCCTGGCCGAAAACTTTAGTCAGATTTCTAAGCTGCAAGTTACTTGAACTGGTTGTTGCTTTCACGGTCTGGTCCATTTCTTAAGCCCTCACAATCGGAGTATTTGCAGTGTTTGTTGACTTGCCACGAACTAAGAGATTAATTAATGCCATTACCGCCAAAACAATGAAGATCAACAAGGTACAGAAGGCAAATGCATTACCAAAACGTCCCGAGTCGACTTCGGCCAAAATCTTGTGGGTCATGATCGGTGTCTCAGGTGTAGTGATAAAGATGATCGGAGACAAGGTCGTCATCGAGTGGGCAAATGCGAACATCAACCCCGTAAGCAAAGCTGGCTTAATTAATGGCAATGTGATTTTGCGGAAGGTTCTAAAGCCAGTTGCCCCTAGCGATGATGAGGCTTCGTCGATAGCAGGATTAATCTGCTGCAGCGCCGCAATTGCAGAACGCTGTCCAGCTGGGCTAGATCTAATGGTGTAGACCATCACAATCGCTATTGCACCGCCAAAGATCGCGCCACCGCCTGCAAGCTGCGGCAATATTGTTGTATCGCCAATCTTTACAACATCGTTGAAAGTGATAGCAAAACCAATTCCAAGAACTGTTCCAGGAACAGCAAGTCCTAACATTCCAAGGAAGTCAATGAATTCGCGCCCGCGACGTACCTTGCGAACGATCAGCCATGCCAAGACCATGCCAAGTAAGCCTGCAATTGGCGTTGCAATTAGGGCCATGGTTGTGGTCTTGATGATGGCGTCATATCCGACACCGCTAAAGATGTAGCGATAGTTATCAAGAGTGAGTGAATTATCAACACCCAAGAACTTTGCAAAGCTTCCATAAATCACTGTGGCATAGATGAGAACAATGAAAGAAGTGACTAGGACAGGAATGATAAGAAGGAAGAATTTAGCGATTTTGTTCTCGACAAAAGTCGGAGTTCCGGTTGGCTTGCCAGTAACGCTTACTACGCTCTTTCGTTCTCCCCAGTAACGCTGAACAATAAAGACGATCAAGCCTGGAATAAGAAGGATCAGTGAGTATGCAGAACCTGCAGGAACGTCGTATTCACCATTAATCGCAATATATGCGCGGGAAGATAGGACTGTGTAATCGCCACCAATTACCAGTGGGTTTGCAAGGTCTGCTGATGCTTCGACAAAGAGAAGCAGGAATGAGCTAGCAAAACCTGGAATAAGCATTGGGAAAGTCACTTTAAAGAAGGTGCGTAATTTAGATGCACCCATGGACGCAGACGCTTCATCCAGCGCTGGATCTAGATTTCGCATCATTCCCAGAATGCTCATGTAAGCAACCGGGAAGAAAGAACAACTAAGAACAATTGTTAGGCCCGGCAAGCCATAGAGCGTAGGGGTCAAGCCCAAAAGATCACGCGTGATGATTCCACTTCGGCCAAAAAGGCTGATAACTGCGGTTGCGAAAGCAAATGGTGGAGTAATAAGTGGAACAAGTGCAATCACGTGCAAAAGCTTCTTGCCTCGGAAGTTCAACTTAACCTGGGCGTATGCCAAGAAGAAGCCAATTATCGTTCCTATTGTTGCAACAACGGTACCAAGAACAATTGTGTTCAGAATGATTTTGCGAGTTACTGCTGATTCAAGAATGTTTCCAAAAACTTCGCGTCCGGTACCTTCAGAAGCTCTGGTCAAAATATTGAGGAGTGGGAAAACGACCATCAAGAGAAGCAAGGCGACCGAGATGATCAGGGCTGTTTTTGTGCCGATATCTAACTTGATTTTCTTCGGCTTTTTGAGCGCGACTGCATTCTCTTTCTCGAGTACCGCAGTGCTCACAGAGATTCCCCCTAAATAAAGTTCGGTGTCACATTATTGCCTTCATCTGCATAACTAGAGGATGTGGCACATGGCCACACCCTCTAGTTATTAACTACTGCAGTTTTTACTTTTTACTTTGGTGCGATTGCAATTGTTGCATCGAACTTGGCTGTCAAAGCCTTCTTCGCAGCAGCTGCTTTTTCGAAATCGTAGTTAACGATTGATAGGCCACCGAGCTTCACCATACGAGGATCAACCTTCGTTTTTGGATTGGTGAGAACTTGGAATGAGGCAACTGTTGGTCCAAGGTTTTGAGCTTCTCTAGATAGCGCGAAGTCAATGTATGCCTTTGCAGCTTCTGGATTCTTTGCACCCTTAATTAGAGCAACACCACCGATTTCATAGCCTGTGCCTTCACTTGGGAATGTGACCTTTAGTGGCAGACCCTGAAGTCTTCCTGCAACACAGTCGTGTGAGAACACAAGTCCAACAGCAGCTTCACCACGACCAACGATGGCAACTGGGCCAACGCCGCTCTTTGTGTACTGAAGAACGTTCTTGTGCATCTTTGACATGTAATCAAGTCCAGCCGCTTCAGTGCCTAGACGTGTTACCTGTGTCCACAGCGTTGTGAAAGCAGTTCCTGAAGTTGATGGGTGAGCAGTTGAAATGTTCTTTGCCAACTTTGGATTTAGAAGATCTGCCCACGATGTTGGAGGATTCAAACCTAAACGGCGAATTTCCTTTGTATTTGTGCAGAAACCAAGTGCACCAACATAAACGCCAGTCCAAAAGCCTTCATCATCCTGATACTTCTTAGGAATAAAGCTACGAGATGGTGAAACATACTTATCGATCAAACCACCGATACGCGCAACACCGAAACCGTCAGCAGGTCCTCCGTGCCACACATCAAATTCTGGGTTGTTCTTAGCTGCATCAAGACGTGCAACCGTTTCACCTGATGAGAGGCGAACGAACCTTGTGTTTACGCCCGTCTTAGCTGTAAACGCCTTAGTCATTGCGTTACACCAAGCTTCTGTTGCACCGCAGACAACTGTTAGTGAACCAGTCAATTTGCGAGCTTGTGTGTACTTTCCACCTGCACATGTAACAGTAAGTCCGCCGGAGCTAAATACTTGACCCTCGTCATAACACACCTTGCCCGAGCGATCTGCTGCAGCATTTGCTGGCGCAGAAGCAAAACTCAAAATGGAAAGGCAGAGCAGGACAGAGGTTGCCACTGATGCAATCTTTATTTTCTTCATTCAACTTCCTTACTTATCAAGGGGGAAGGAACCAATGTCCCTCAACTAGATTAGTGAAAAAGTTAAGATTTATTCAAGGTTTCGTTATGGTTTGTCCAAGATTTCCAGGGTAGGAAAGGGGTTTTTGACCCTCAATGTTACGAAACTTTATGAAAGCCGGTTCTTAAGGCTGTAAATCTGCAAGCTTTTCAACAACCTGCTTGGCAGATGGGTTAGTCATCGCAGTTCCATCAGAGAAAACAAGTGTCGGTACCGTGCGGTTTCCACCGTTTACCTTTTCAACGATTTCAGCAGTGCCTGGAACTT
>CAYMNN010000068.1:0-4573 GCA_964391815.1 uncultured Candidatus Planktophila sp. | reverse complement strand
TGATACGGCGGGCAAGCCGCGGTGCCGATAGAACGTAGCTTTTCATCCAACCACGTCATAAACGATGTTGGGTTTAAGACCGCTTTGGTTTCCTGATACAAAAATGATTTGTTTGCACTGCCGCCACCCTTGGCGATGTACAAGAGGTTGTACTCATCCTGATGATCACTATCTGCATAGATTTCGATCTGGGCCGGCAAGTTATTGCCGGTGTTCTTTTCTTCCCAGGTTGTAACCGGGGCCATCTGTGAATACCGAAGATTTAACTGGGTGTAGGCATCATAAATACCTTGTGAAATTGCGACTTCATCTTTGCCAGTGGTTAACACATACTGGCCCTTTTTACCCATAACCAGTGCTGTGCCGGTGTCTTGGCACATCGGCAAAATTCCACCGGCTGCAATGTTGGCATTTTTCAAAAGGTCGATCGCCACAAAGCGATCATTTGCTGAAGCCTCTGGATCTTTAACAATATTTGTTAACTGCTGTAAGTGTTCAGAGCGAAGGTAATGGTTGATGTCATGAATTGCTTCAGCTGTCAGCTTTTCTAGCGCTGATGGTTCAACCTGCAAAAACTCTTTATCGCCAAGCTTTACAACCGATACGCCTTCTTTGCTGACAAGGCGGTACTTGGTCTTGTCCTCACCAAGTGGCAAAAGATCTGAGTATGAAAAGTTTGGCATCGTCTTTACGAATCGCTAGTCGGCTTTACTGAATCAAGCTTTTTCTTAGCCCCATCTAGCCACTCTTGGCAGATCTTGGCTAACTCTTCGCCGCGCTCCCACAACTTCAAAGACTCTTCCAAAGTTGCACTGCCCGCTTCTAGGGATTCAACAACTTCAGCTAACTCGTCTCGAGCTGCTTCGTATGAGATTTTCTTCGCTTCGGCCATGGTCTAAATCTACTCTCTCTTGGGTACGCCGGATTACTTTAATTTCCTTGCGCTGTGGCTTTGGTCTCGCCCTTTGCAAGACGAAGTCGCAGTTCATCGCCGGCCTTCAACTTCTTTGGATCAGTAACGATGTGACCATCGGCTAACTGAACAACTGAATACCCGCGGTCCAAAGTTGATTGTGGCGACAAGGCCCGAACGCGGGCCTTGATCTGCTTAAGCTCTTCCTTGGCAAGTTTGAGTGAAGCCCCAAAGGATCGATTGGAACGATCGCGCAGCCCAGCAATGACTTCAGCCCTAGTTGTGATTAATACATGTGGGTCTTTCATGACAGGGCGATTTTTAAAGTTTGTTATCCGAGTTGATTCAAGATCCAAGCGATTTAACAATGTGCGGCGGGCTCTATCTCGCATCGCACTGATCATCTGGATTTCTTCGGCAATATCTGGAACAACGCGCTTGGCCGCATCGGTCGGAGTCGATGCTCGGTAATCTGCAACTAAATCCAAAAGCGGTGAATCCTTTTCATGGCCGATCGCAGAAACAATCGGGGTTTCACATGATGCGGCTAAACGAACTAAGCCTTCATCGCTAAATGGCAATAGATCTTCAAAAGATCCGCCGCCGCGGGTAATGATGATGACTTCAACATCTTTGTTGGCTTCTAGTTCGCGCAAAGCTGCTGACACTTCTGTCACCGCTGCCGCGCCCTGAACGGTTACTTCGCGGATTTCAAATTGAACACTTGGCCAACGACGCTTTGCATTTTCAACAACATCCTTTTCAGCATCGGTGTTGCGACCACAAATCAAACCAATGACTTTTGGAAGCAAAGGCAGTGCAACTTTTCGATCCGAGTTAAACAATCCTTCGCCAGCTAATTGATTTTTCAACGCCTCTAAACGTGCAAGAAGTTCGCCAACACCGACCTGTCGGATCTCGCGAGCAGAAAATGACAGCGATCCATTTTTTGTGTACCACGACGGTTTTGCATACATAACGATGCGGGCGTTATCAGGCAAAGGCTTAACGGCTGCGATGACAGATTTGTGACACATCACTGAAATAGACATATCAACGCTGGGATCGCGCAGGCGCATAAATGCCATCATTCCGCTGCGTTCATTTAATTCACTGATTTCGCCCTCAATCCAGATTGGGCCAAGACGTTCGACGTACTCCTTGATTGCTTCAGAGACGACGCGAACCGTTGCCGGGGCCTCACTTGAAGTTTCGAACATGGGATGAGCCTAATAGACTGCCCCCATGACCAAGAGAGTTCTACTGGCAGCGCCTCGCGGATATTGCGCAGGGGTAGATCGCGCCGTGATTACCGTTGAAAAGGCGTTGGCTCTCTATGGCGCACCTGTCTATGTGCGCAAGCAGATCGTCCACAACATTCACGTTGTTACCTCGCTAGAAGCAAAGGGTGCGATCTTTGTTGATGAAACCGATGAGATTCCAGAGGGAAAGACCGTTGTCTTTTCAGCACACGGAGTTTCGCCAAAGGTTCACGAAGAAGCAGCTGCGCGAAATCTAAAAACTATTGATGCAACCTGTCCTTTGGTAACCAAGGTTCACCACGAGGTTCGACGCTTTGCAACCGATGATGCGGAAATTTTGCTTATTGGTCACCACGGCCATGAAGAGGTTGAAGGAACTGCGGGCGAAGCACCAGACAAGGTTCGAATCGTTGATGGCCTGGAAGGTGCCCGCACCATCCAACCAACACCTGGCAAGAATTTGGTGTGGTTGTCGCAAACAACGTTATCGGTTGATGAAACTATGGAAACAGTTGCGATCTTGAAAGAGCGTTTCCCAGATATTCAAGCGCCACCAAGTGATGACATTTGTTATGCAACCCAAAATCGCCAAGAGGCGATCAAGGTCATTGCACCGCAAGCAGATTTAGTAATTGTTGTTGGTTCCCAAAATTCAAGTAACTCAGTGCGTTTGGCTGAAGTTGCTTTGGAATACGGCGCTAAGGCTTCACACCTGATTGATTATGCCGAAGAGATTCAAGATCACTGGTTTGCCGATGTTGAAACTATTGGCGTAACAAGTGGTGCATCGGTACCAGAGATTTTAGTCAAGGATGTTTTGGCGACTTTGGCCGAGCATGGATTCAGAGATGTTCAAGAAGTTACCGCCGCCGAAGAGTCTCTACTTTTTGCTTTGCCACCTGAGCTTCGTAAAGATATGAAGGCAGCGGGCCAGGCTTAATCTGCTTGCTTGGCAGTTCTTTTCTTTGACGGCTTGCCTTTTGCTTTTTCATTCAAGTACACAAACCAGCCGTAAAGGGCAGAAATAATCAAGAATGGCGCCTCTGATGCAAGAGCTGCGATGAAATCAATTCCAACTCGTGAAGGTCTAAAGCCATCCAACAAAATTGTAAAAAGCAGCGCGTTGGCAGCAAAAGCCAATGGGGGAGTTACGGCAGAAACATAGGTAGTTCCGGGACGGCCAAAGCGAAGTGAGCCAAATGTTGCCGCACAAATTGCGATTCCAGTAAGGATTCCAACACCGGTACGGATTGTCATCTCGATGAAAACAAAGAAACCGATAAAGAGGAACTGCAAAACAACGATGCCTTGCTTCTTTAATCCTGGTCCCTGGATTTGAATCTTTTGAAGTGTGCTCATCGCTCATCTACCTCTTCTGCGTCAATGTAATCATCGCCTGTTTCTAGCTCTGCGTTTTTCAATTCGCGAACATCGCCAGGGGCTTCAGGATACTCAATTGCCAACTTATCTTTATCCCCGGCAACTCCCAAGTTATGAATCCGTCGAGCAGGGGCCAGGACAGTCTTTTCAGCGGTTGGCACCAAATCTTCATAAGCCTTAGATGTTGATGAGATCGCCTTGCCCACCGCCACAATCTTGGTGTGTAGCAAGGTGATGTTCTTTAAGAATGTGCTTGCAACCTTTTGAATCTCGTCAGCATTTTCTGCCAACTTGTTGCGAGTAAAGATGTAACCAATAGTGCGCAATAGCGCCATCATTGATGTTGGAGTAGCCACAGTAACCCCAACTTTGAAAGCCTTTTCCAGAAACATCGGATCAAGGCGCAAAGCCTCTGATAGCAAGGTTTCAAAGGGAACAAAGAGCACCACAAAATCAGGTGAGCCCTGAGACTTGTGATAACCACGCTTTGCGAGCGCTTCGACATGCTTCAACAAATCCTTGGTGTGCTGCTGCAGATATTCATCACGTTGTGCTTGATCATCAGTTCCGAAAGCTTCTAGGAAACGTTCAAAGGGAAACTTGGAATCAATAAACAATTGCGAGCCGCCAGGCATGTTGACAGTGACATCTGGAATTCCAGAGGAATCAGAATCTGTGGTTGATCGTTGCGCGGTGTATTCATGTCCTTCGCGCAAACCTGCTTGTTCAAGTAAAAGCTCTAACTGGGCCTCGCCAAATTTTCCACGGGTCTGTGAATTAGATAAAGCACCCGCAATTTTCTTGGTCTCATCAAAGATGGATTCTGAT
Organism: uncultured Candidatus Planktophila sp.; assembly: GCA_964391815.1. Taxonomy (GTDB): domain Bacteria; phylum Actinomycetota; class Actinomycetes; order Nanopelagicales; family Nanopelagicaceae; genus Planktophila. The sequence goes on along the minus strand of CAYMNN010000068.1, from coordinate 190 downwards.
GCACGACGCATTTCCAGAATTGTTGTATTGAGCTTTGCCTCAGCTTCAGTGCGGATGCGGTTTGCCTCATTGGATTGGGTCGTTAACTTTGACACCGAATCCTTAACCGCCAACAGTTCAGCATTTAATGTGATCGCAGTTTCTGTCTTTTTGCGCTCGGCATCTAGTTGAGCCTTGTAATCATCGAGCA
>CAYMNN010000067.1:0-4601 GCA_964391815.1 uncultured Candidatus Planktophila sp. | reverse complement strand
AAGACTTCTCCCAAACCAAAACCGATCACCGTCCACATTCCTTGATAAATGCCAACTGGAAGTGCTGATACCGCCACTCCCCACCCCAGCGAGGTTGCAAAGGCCATCGCTGCGAAAAAGTCCAAGGTACTTTTTAAAACTAACTGATCGATACCGGTTCCCATGCCATCACTTATGCTGCCAAGGATTGCCAAAGGACCAATTGCAAAAAGCAAAGATGCAGCGACGAAACCTTCAACGAAATTGGATTCACTGGAAGCCTTGAAACGAACCCGCAGGTTCTCACCCAATGAGTCCAACTTGTTTTCTAACTTAAGTGCCGACCCAATCAGTCCTCCTATTAAGAGGGAGCCAAGAACAACCAGCAAGCTCCAGCCTTTCGGAAGTGCGCTGTTATAGCGATCAGACCATAAGGGAATTAATGCAGAAGCGGCACCCAGCAATGTGACAAGTCCAAGAACATCGGTTAGTAAGGTTCTTGTTCTGGCTGGCATTCGGTTTCCAACAAGCACGCCAAGGGATGCTCCAGAAACAATTGTCAGGATGTTTATGATTGTGCCAACGCCAGGGAACATTAGATGATTATACTCATTCAATGTCTAATCCGTTTGTAGAGTTCTTACGCCCGCATAAAACTGTTCCGCAAACCCCTTGGACCGCCTCATCGCGTTGGGATCTCAAGCCTTCGCGCGTTTTTGTTTTGTTCTTCGGCCTTTTCATTTTCGGTCTGGGTGATTCACTTCTTATTCAAAGCACCATTGGAAATGCACCCTGGTCTGTCTTGGCTCAAGGAGTTTCGGGCAAACTAGACATAACTATGGGTTGGTCTACCTTTGCAATTAGTACCGTGGTCTTATTGTTATGGATTCCATTAAAAGAAAAACCAGGTTTTGGAACTATTTCGAATATCACCATCATTGCAGCTGCGATTCAAATTGGTGTGACATTTTTTCCCACGCAAGATAATTATGCGATCTCAATTATTTACTGCTTGATCGGTATTTCAATGGTTGGTTTTGGTTCGGCTCTGTACATCACGTGTGGTTTAGGTCCTGGTCCTCGAGATGGATTGATGACTGCGCTGCACAAGAGATCCGGAATCCGAATCGGTCGCGTTCGACTAGCTATCGAAAGCACGGTTTTAGTTGCAGGATGGCTTTTAGGAGGCACTGTTGGCCTGGGAACCCTCCTGTTCGCGCTGCTAATTGGGCAATCAATTGCCATCTCTCTGGGAGTCGTTTCTCGGGTTACCCACAGGTAGCCCATAGGATAAAGATCTTCCCAAGGGTTGTGCGCCCTATCGCACACGGGGTCGCAAACACCCCCGTTAACAAAATTAGAAAGGCACTACTTCATGCTGGATTCATACTTCAAAATCTCTGAACGGGGCTCTTCAATCGCCCAAGAGGTTCGAGGCGGACTCGTAACCTTCTTCACGATGGCTTACATCGTGGCCTTGAACCCAATCATCTTGGCGTATTCACCAGATGCGAATGGTCAGTTCCTTTTCGGTGGCGATGCTCCTGCACCAGCAATGGTTGCAGCCGCTACTGCATTAGTCGCTGGAGTCATGACGATCCTGATGGGATCGATTGCAAACTATCCATTGGCAATCGCAACAGGTCTTGGTCTTAACACTTTCGTTGCAGTCGGTATCGCATCGAAGATGTCATGGGCTGCGGCAATGGGTCTTGTTGTTCTGGAAGGTCTCATCATCTTGGTGTTGGTACTTACCGGTTTCCGTGTAGCAGTATTCAAGGCGGTTCCACCACAGATCAAGATCGCAATCTCAGTTGGTATCGGTCTTTTCATCGCGTTGATTGGCCTTGTAGATGCCGGTTTCGTTCGACGTACCGCAAGCGGTCCGGTCCCAGTAGGTCTTGGCGTTAACGGAAATCTTGTTGGCTGGCCAACAGTTGTATTCGTTTTCGGAACTCTTCTAATCATCGCGCTTATGGTTCGTAAAGTTAAGGGCGCAATTTTGATTGGAATTGCATCAGCGACCGCTTTAGCCATTGGTATCCAGCAGGCGTTTAACATCAAGCCTAATTTCACTCCCGGAAATCCTCCAACCATCGTGGACGGCGGTTGGCAGCTGGGTATTCCTGCAGTGCCAAAGGAAGTAGTAGCAGTGCCCGAGTTTGATTTCACTGGTCAGTTTGACCTGTTCGGTGCGTTCAGCGTCGATAACGTTTCACTCATTGCTGCGATTCTTCTTCTTTTCACTTTGTTGCTCTCTGACTTCTTCGACACTGTAGGAACAGTTACAGCGATCGGTCACGAATCAGGTCTTGCTGATAAAGATGGAAATGTAGACAACATCCAGAAGATTCTCTTGGTTGACTCTGTAGCAGCTGCTGCAGGTGGTGCAGCCGGAATTTCTTCAAACACCAGTTACATTGAATCAGCATCAGGTGTTGGAGAAGGTGCTCGCACAGGCCTTGCTTCAATCGTTACTGGTATTGCATTCCTGCTAACTACCTTCTTGGCACCACTAGTTGCAATCATCCCTTACGAGGCTGCAACACCTGCTCTGATCATCGTTGGTTTCTTGATGATGTCTCAGATCAAGAATATTAGTTGGGATGATATGGGTATTGGTGTTCCTGCATTCTTAACAATCATCTTGATGCCATTTACTTACAACATTTCAGTAGGTATCGGCGCCGGATTCATCACACATGTTGTAATCCGTTTAGTTCAGGGCCGTGGTAAGGAAGTTCATCCTTTGATGTACTTTGTATCAGGTCTGTTCATGATCTACTTCTTATCTTCGCCATTGAACGCTTGGCTCGGATAAATAATTTAATAAGGAAAGCCCCCGGGAAACCGGGGGCTTTTCCATTTACCAAGCGATAACTGGATAACCCTTGGCAAGCAATTTTTGGTTTACTTGGGAAAATGGTTTGGAACCGAAAAAACCTCTATAGGCAGATAAGGGACTTGGATGTACTGAAGTAATCACATTTTCTGGCAAAAAGTATTTCTTTAGTTCTATCGCTGGATTTCCCCACAACACAGAAATCACATCATGTCTTCCAAGAACTTGGGCAACAGAGTTTGTGACCTCTTGCCACCCAAGCGTCTCATGGGCCAACGAGTGCCCAATATCAGTCGTTAAGATTCGATTTATGAGCATTACGCCTTGATCCGACCAGCTACTCAGGTCACCATCTGTCCTAGTTGCACCACAATCACTAGCTAGTTCTTTATAAATGTTTCGTAGCGAAGCTGGAAGCGGCGTGACTGATGGATCAACTGAAAATGCCAAACCGTGTGCATGTCCCCTTGTCGGATAAGGATCCTGACCAAAAATCACGACTCGAGTTGCATCTATTGGTTTGTCTAAGGCCCGGAAAACAAGATCATAAGCCGGAGCGATTTCACGATCGTGAACAAAGAGATCAATGCGATCAATTAGCTTCTTGTGCGCAGCAAGCTCTCTTTGCCACTGCTGATGCAGTTGGTCAAACAGCGGCACGGGCAAAGTAACGGCCTGATTCTGGAGTCACGGTGATCGAAGTTCCAAAGACGGCAGAGACGTGCTCTGAAGTAATAACTTGATCGATCGGACCAGATACAGCCACCAAACCATCCTTAATCAAAAGAGCATGCGTTGTTCCCACTGGGATTTCTTCGATGTGATGGGTAACCAAGATTGTTGCCGGCGCTAGCGGATCTGCGGCAAAGTTTGCAAAACGCTTGAGCAGATCCTCTCTCCCTCCAAGGTCAAGACCGGCAGCAGGTTCATCGAGTAATAGAAGTTCAGGATCGGTCATTAGTGCTCGCGAAATCTGGACGCGCTTCTTTTCGCCTTCGCTGAGTGTTCCGTAGAGACGCTCTCCCAGTTCGCGAACTCCAAAATTCGTGAGCAGCGCCATGGCACGTGATTCATCCCAAAGATCATAGTTTTCGTTCCAACGTCCCAAAATCGCATAGGCCGCGGTCAACACAACATCTTTAACTGTTTCATCGTAGGGAATGTCTTCTGCAATAACCGAACCGCAAAGACCGATTCGAGTTCTTAATTCAAAGAGATCAACTTTTCCCATTTGCTTATCAAGGACGGAAACAGTTCCTTGTGTAGGAAAGATTTTTGTTGCCAAGATTTGAAGAAGGGTGGATTTGCCGGCACCGTTTGGCCCCAAAACTACCCAGCGTTCACCCTGTTGAATTGAAAAGTTGATTGGACCCAGAATCAGACGATCACCGCGGCGCACGGCAACATCGTTTAAAGTCAGAACTGAGCTACTCATAGATGCAAAAGATAGTGGCTAGAAGGCCCAATCACGCGCAAACCTCGCGTAAAGGGTAAGTGATTCACGATAACCTAGTGCCCTTATGACAACATCTAGCCACGATACGGCGCAGTTTTCGGGATTAATACTTCTTACCGGAGAAGACAAGCCTGGATTAGCGCATGCTCTTTTTGAAGCCCTGTCCCCTTTCTCAGTGGGCGTTATCGACCTAGACCAGATAGTTATCAAGGATCGATTGATCCTTACTGTTCAGATTTCTTTGAACCCAGCGCATCAGAACGCGATCGAAGAGGATCTGAATTTGCTTGCAACCAAGCTGGACATAGATATCGCAGCAGTGTT
>CAYMNN010000066.1:0-4622 GCA_964391815.1 uncultured Candidatus Planktophila sp. | reverse complement strand
GCTTGCTTTCCGTCGGAGACATTGGGAACAAGCTTGAGTGCAACTTGTGATGTCTTTTCGGCGAAAATTTCTTTTGAGCGAGTAATCGCTGGTGCCAGAGCTGTCATTGCCATTACGCGGCCAACCTTTCGATTGCGCGAAGACGCACAGATTGAGAACGTGAGTTCTCTTCTAGTTCGGCATCAGTTGGTGTTTCACTTCCGCGAGTGATCATTGAAAACTTGGCAGCTAGTTCAGGAAGATCAAATGGAAGATCGCGTGGAGTTCCCGAAGTTGTTGAGGCAACAAAGAGCTGCTTAACAATGCGATCTTCAAGGGATTGGAAAGACATAACGACCAAGCGTGCACCGACATTAAGCAGTTCTAGTGCTGCCGGAAGTGCGCGAGTAATTGTGCCCAGTTCGTCATTAGTTTCAATTCGAAGTGCTTGGAAAGTGCGCTTTGCAGGATTTCCACCAGTACGACGAGTTGCAGCAGGAATCGCTTCTTTAACAAGTGTTGCAAGCTGGGCAGTTGAATTCATCGGAGCAATAGCGCGTTGCTTCACAATTGCTTCAACTATGCGAGTAGCAAACTTCTCTTCACCATAGGTGCGAAGAATGCGAACTAATTGACCTGGCTCGTAGGTATTGATGATCTCCCCCGCAGTCAATGACTGTGTGCGATCCATACGCATATCAAGGGGTGCATCCTGTGAGTAAGAAAAACCGCGTTCGACTTGATCAAGTTGCATTGATGAAACACCAAGGTCAAACAAAGCGCCATCGATGTGCTTGTACCCAAAACTTGCAACTACATCGGCAATACCATCAAAAGTTGAGTGTGCAGTCTTTAGACGATCTGCAAAAGGTGCAAGGCGCGCTGTTGCCTTTGCGATTGCATCCAGATCGCGATCGATTCCGATAACTGTTAAGTGTGGGAACTTCTGTAGCAAAGCTTCTGTATGTCCGCCAAGACCCAAGGTTGCATCGACAACAACTGGGTTACTGGAATTTGCGATCAGTGGGGACAAGAGATCAACGCAACGATCGCGCATTACAGATACGTGTTCGGTTGTGCTTGTCATCTCTCCCCCATTTCTGAAATTGATTGCTTTAAGTTGTTTACTTCTTTACTGCTGGCTTTCCTTGCGACTCTCATCTCTGGTCACTGCCGGCCGACGGATCTTTGTGTTGCAACGGCGCCGGGGAAGGGGCGTCGCTACGTTCGAAGGGTCGGCAGTGGCCACAAATGAGAGTTAGAACAAACCTGGAAAGACCTCCTCTGAAACATCAGCGAAGCTCTTTTCACGATCTGCTAAATATTCATTCCAAGAAGTTGCGTCCCAAATTTCAACGCGAGTATTTGCACCAATAACAACGCACTCTTTTTCTAATCCTGCATATGTGCGAAGTGATTGTGGAATTGTTACGCGACCTTGACGATCAGGAATTTCATCGTGTGCGCCAGCAAACATCACACGGCTGTAATCACGAGCTGATTTAGCAGTGACTGGCGCTTGTTTTAGCGTCTCTGTAATAACTGAAAATTCATTCGATGGGAAAACATAAAGACAACGTTCTTGTCCTTTAGTAATTACTAAACCTGCTGCAAGTTCTTCGCGGAATTTCGCGGGAAGTATTAAGCGACCTTTGTCATCAAGACGTGGCTCGTGGGTGCCTAGAAACATTTTCTTTGACTCCCCCTTCCCCAGGTTTGTCCTCTTAATTCCCCACTTTACTCCACTTTTCCCCTTTTTCAACCACCTTTTCCCACTTTTTGCCCTTTTCAACCCCTTTGCCCACACCTCTCCCCACGCGAGCATGAAAAAGCCCCTCACGTGGAGGGGCTGAGGTGAGGGCGTTTACTTAGATTTACTCCTCGTTGGAGCGGTTCTCCCAGCGCTGTTCAAGGCGAGCGCTTAAATTTGAGCGTGACGACTTCTTGCGTGGCCCGCGGACTGGGGCAGAAATCGATGAAATTGCGGTGATTACTCCGCTAAGTGCGATAACAAAGCCCAGGATTCCGATCGGTGTTATCTGGGAAATCAAGCCACCGAAAAGGGTAATGACACCCAGGATGATGAGTCCGCCGCCGGCCATAATGCGGTTACGAGATGGTGAAACTGGCGCTTTTGAGGTCAGAGCTGAAACAAGGCGTGGATCCTCAGTTAAAAGGGCAGCCTCCATCTCTTCCAGGAGGCGCTTTTCACGATCTGATAATGGCACGGGCCCACAATAGAACAGATTCTGCTAGCCCGCTACTTATTTACTTACTCTTCAGCATCTTCTGCAGAAGGCTTAATCAAACGCGCAGGCCGCACCGAACCATGGCCAAAACGCTCACGGGCTTTATCCATGGCCCCTTCGGCTTCGCGCCAACCTTTCTCACGCTCCCCCAGAATCATTTGCACGGGAGCACCTTCACTTAAGTTCTCAAGCGATACACCCACTAATCGCAAACGGGCACGTTCAATGCGTAAGGCTTCGTACAGTCCTTTTACAACTTCATAGACATCATGGGTGCTGTCAATTGGAAGCGGCAAAGTCTTTGAGCGATTGATTGTAGAAAAATCTCCGAAGCGCACCTTTATTGAAATCGTCTTGGCAAACAAGCCCTTGTCACGCAGCCTTGATGTTGCGCGCTCGCACAAGCGCAAGTATTCGCGCAGGATTTCTTCGGGGTTATCAAGGTCGGTTGGAAAAGTTTCGGCAGCACTAATACTTTTTTCGGCATCTTGCGGTGCGACATCTCGGTAATCGCGGCCCCAGGCAAGTTCGTGCAAGGTTGCACCAGCTGCTTCACCGACTGCGCGGATCAAAGTTGTGCGCGGCAGCTTTGCAATATCTTCGATGGTGCGAAGCCCTAAACGTTCTAGCACTTCAGCTGTCTTTGGACCGACTCCCCACATCGCCGAAATTGGCAAGGGATGCAGGAATTCAAGGATGCGATCGCTAGTTATTTCTAGCATGCCGTTAGGTTTGCAATGCGTCGATGCTAATTTGGCAATGAACTTTGAAGGCGCGATACCAACAGAGCAGGTAATGCCCTCTTGGGCTTCGACTTTGGCGCGAATAGCTGCAGCGATTTCTCGACCTGTTCCTAATAATTTCTTGGCACCAGTTACATCAAGAAAAGCTTCATCAACTGATACTGGTTCTACATTGGGAGTAAAGCTTTCAAAGATTTCCATTATGTGACCCGAGACTTCTTGGTAGCGAGCCATATCGACGGGTAGAAAGATTGCATGTGGAGCTAAGCGTCTGGCTTGTCCCACTGGCATTGCAGAGTGAATTCCAAATTTGCGAGCTTCATAGTTTGCGGCCGACACAACGCCGCGAGTACCCATTCCGATAACAACTGCTTTGCCTTTGAGTTCGGGGTTATCGCGTTCTGCAACGGATGCAAAGAAGGCATCCATATCGACATGCAGAATCGTTGCCTGGGTTGGCTTGTCTTCCGTTGTCATATTGCGAGCGTACTTTGTTTAGCGCTCCAACTTTCGTAAGCGGCACGTAAATCCCAAGCCCCGGTGGCTCTTATGGATATTCCCCTGGCCCCCGTTCTGCGGGTTACGCCCCTAACAAGTAGCAGCGATGTTGAATACAAAACATTGGCGTATTCGCCTTGGACATCGGTAAAAAATGTTGAATCACTCAGCCCGTATCCATCATCTAACGTTAAGAAAATTACACGTTTACCCGAACGTACCGGAGGGGTCTGCATCGCAACCTTGATCCCTGCAACCAATACCGATGATTGCGATCTCTGCTTGAGCAAATCACTAGAACGAACCGCACCGATTGCATTAAGGAAATCTCCGTAAAATTCAATCATGTGACGGGACATATCGATTCCTAATCGATCGACCTCGTATTTCACACTCTCGGCCGCCGACATCGCTGGCAACCCGCTACTTATTAACGCAGGTGGATCAAAGCCTAAATTCATTTGCGCGCCGGATACAGCAGCACTTGGTGACTTTTGTAGATCAGAAAAATGAAGCAGCAGATCCCTGCGATTAACATGGACGTGTAAGGAATCAAAACCACCGGTCAGAATCAAACTTTCAGTAACCGGTGTGCTGCACCCTGATCTGCGAACAAAATCATTTAAGTCAATGTAGGGGCGGCCAGCGATAATTGATTGCACTTCGCTGTCACTGATTCCGGCAACAGTTGATAAGGCGATACGAATTGCATTGCCATGATCTTCTACGCGGTAGGCAGAATCAGATGCGTTGACATCAATGGGTGCAATCGTGATTCCCATTTGTCTAGCTTCATCAACGATCAAACGCTTGGGATACATACCTGGGTCATGGGTTAAGACCGCGGCAAGAAAAGCTGCTGGGTAGTGCGTTTTTAGCCAAGCCGATTGATATGTAGGCAGGGCGAAAGCTGCAGCATGTGCTTTGCAAAAACCAAAGGATGCAAAGGCGCGCAGTACATCCCAGATCTCTTGAATAATTGGTAGTTCATACCCTTTGGCAGTTGCTGCAGGAAAGAACCAATCACAGACCTCTTGTTGGCCGGCGCGATCGCCTAAGGATCTGCGCTTTTCATCAGCCGTTGCCAATGAAACCCCAGTCATCGTTGCGATGATCTGAATAACTTGTTCGTGGAAGACAACAACGCCTTCGG
>CAYMNN010000065.1:0-4626 GCA_964391815.1 uncultured Candidatus Planktophila sp. | reverse complement strand
GCACCAGTTAAGAAAGCCGCCGCAAAGAAAGCAGCACCTGCGAAAAAAGCTGTTGCTAAGAAGGCAGCACCTGTAAAGAAGGCAGCACCTGTCAAGAAGATTGAACTTAAAAAGGATCTGACCGCGAAAGATGTTCAGCAGATTGTCGATGCCAAGAATGCGGTACTTCGCCAAAATGAAGTATTGGCCGAACTAGATTCTCGCGGCGTTACATCAATCAATCGAATTCCAAAGAAGGCCGATAAGGATCTAGTTGACGAAGCGCGCGCGCTCGCAGCCGAAGTTCCAGTTTTAATTGAAAAACTTCGCAAGTCCGGTTTGGGTTCACCATCACGCATCTTGAAAAAAGCTGAGTACGAACTCATTGCTCCAAAGCCAGAACCTGTTAAGCCTGTTGCTGCAGCACCAAAGGTTGATGCCAAGACTGGCAAAGCGATTGTTACAAAGATCGATGGCGAAGAAGTAGAGCTTGAAGAAGTAGAGCTTGAAGATGTTGAAACTTTGATCAAGGAAGTTGTCGAAATTATCGACAGCGAAGAAGAGGACAAAGGAAATCAGCCACGTGTTGTAGACCTTGCAGCCGAAGATGCAAATCAAGGTAATGAAGAAAACGCATTCACATTAAAGGCATCTGAAGAAGATGACGCACCTGCTCAGACAGTTATGACTGCGGGTGCAACGGCAGACCCAGTTAAGGATTACCTGAAGCAGATTGGCCGCGTGGCATTGTTGAACGCAGAGCTGGAAGTAGAGCTTGCAACACGCGTAGAAGTTGGTCTTTTTGCTGAAGAAAAGCTCAAGCACGAAAAGAAGCTTGATAAGAAGTACAAGCGCGAACTTGAATGGCTAGTTGAAGATGGAAAGCGCGCAAAGAATCACTTGCTCGAAGCAAACCTTCGTCTTGTTGTATCTCTTGCAAAGCGTTACACCGGTCGCGGAATGTTGTTCTTGGACTTGATCCAGGAAGGTAACTTGGGACTTATCCGTGCGGTTGAAAAGTTCGACTACACCAAGGGTTACAAGTTCTCGACATATGCAACCTGGTGGATCCGTCAGGCAATCACACGTGCGATGGCTGACCAGGCCCGCACCATCCGTATCCCGGTTCACATGGTTGAAGTCATTAATAAGTTGGCCCGTGTACAGCGCCAGATGCTGCAGGATCTTGGTCGTGAACCGACCCCTGAAGAGCTAGCTAAAGAACTTGATATGACACCTGAAAAGGTTGTTGAAGTTCAAAAGTACGGCCGCGAACCAATCTCGCTTCACACACCATTGGGTGAAGAAGGCGATTCTGAATTCGGTGATTTGATTGAAGACTCAGAAGCAGTTGTTCCTGCTGATGCGGTTTCATTTACTTTGCTGCAAGAGCAGTTGCATTCAGTCCTAGACACTTTGTCAGAGCGTGAAGCAGGCGTTGTTGCAATGCGATTTGGTTTAACTGATGGACAGCCAAAGACACTTGATGAGATCGGAAAGGTTTACGGAGTTACTCGTGAACGTATTCGTCAGATTGAATCTAAGACAATGTCAAAGCTTCGTCACCCATCACGTAGCCAGGTTCTACGCGACTATCTAGATTAAGCCGAATCTAGAAACACTATGGAAAACAATAAGGTTTTCATTAATCCAAAGAGCGGATCAATCCGCTTAACTGGAATAGTGGACATTGTTGATGCTGATGGCAATGTCATTGAAACAATTGAAAACCCAAAGTTTTGTGGCTGTGGCCACTCACAAGAAAAGCCCTTCTGCGATGGTTCGCATAAGGGCTTTCTTGAAAAGAAAGATTAGTTTTTAGATTCGATTAACTTTTCAGTTTCATCTTGAATCTTTGCCGCAATTGGCTTTAGCTTTTCAGCGTATTCCTTGCCGTGGTGAGCACAAAACATCAGTTCGCCACCGTTGAGAAGCACTGCACGGACATATGCCTGTGCGCCACAACGATCGCAACGATCTAGGGCGTTAAGAGGTACTGATTCAAGCAACAACTGTTCTGTCATTTTTCTCTCTCCGTTTCCGTGTACTTCTATGGAACAGGAAACCACATTTATTTATTCCCCGCTCGTTAATTTTCATTTAATTTCACGAATTAACACTGAATTAACGCTGAGAGTCGACAATTTCCAGTATTTGAGATGTATTCGGCGCGCTTACGCCTGAAAATGGGGTGAGACGGATAATCTTTCGCCCCATGGCCGAGAAAGATGCAACTGCGACCCCTTTGCAGGATAGCTATACGGCAAAGGACTTAGCGGTCCTAGAAGGCCTGGACGCTGTTCGCAAACGCCCCGGAATGTATATCGGTTCAACCGATTCACGTGGCCTCATGCATTGCTTATGGGAAATCATCGATAACTCCGTAGATGAATCTTTGGCAGGTCACTGTAAGAAAATTGAAATTAATCTTGAATCAGATGGTTCTGTTGAAGTCCATGATGATGGTCGCGGAATTCCAGTTGATAAAGAACCAAAGACAGGTTTAACCGGTGTTGAAGTTGTTTTGACCAAACTGCATGCAGGTGGAAAATTCGGTGGCGGATCCTATGCAGCATCAGGTGGTCTGCACGGTGTGGGTGCATCTGTTGTAAACGCACTTGCATCTCGTTTAGATGTTGAAGTTGATCGCGATGGAAAGATTTATTGGATGTCATTCCAACGCGGAACTGCAGGCATCTTTGATGGTGATGGACCTAAGGCACCATTTGAACCAAAGTCAGGTCTGCGCGTCATTGGAAAGATTTCTTCAAAGATCACTGGAACACGTATCAAGTGGTGGAGTGATCGTCAGATTTTCCTTAAGGAAGCCGAACTTGATCTGGAAGAAATTTACGCTCGTGCGCGTCAGACTTCGTACTTAGTTCCAGGATTGACGCTGATTGTTAATGACAATCGCACCAAGAACAAGACATCCGAAACTTTCTTCCACAAGAGCGGTATTACTGAATACTGTAATTACTTACAGCCAGATGAAGCTGTGGGCGATGTTATTCGTATTTACGGCACTGGCCATTACCAAGAAACAGTTCCGGTCCTTGATGACAAGGGACATATGGTTTCAACTGAAGTAGAACGCGACATGGAAGTTGATATCGCGATGAAGTGGGGCAATGGTTTTGAAACCACCCAGCGCTCATTTGTAAACATTATTGCTACCCCCAAGGGTGGAACCCACGTTCTTGGTTTTGAACGAGCGCTGGTCAAGGTTGTTAATGAAGCTTTGCGTTCAACAAAGACTTTGTCTAACAAAGAAGTTGATGTCATTAAAGACGATGTGCTCGAAGGACTAACTGCGGTCGTAACAGTTCGCATGTCTGAACCGCAGTTTGAAGGCCAGACCAAGGAAGTTTTGGGAACTGCAGCTGCAACCCGAATCGTTTCTGCAGTTGTTGCTGACAAGATGAAAGAGTATTTCAATACATCAAAGCGCATTGATAAAGCCAACGGTCGTTTGGTCTTGGAAAAGATTGCGGCCGCATCTCGCACGCGCATTAGCGCACGTGCCCACAAAGACTTACAGCGCCGCAAGAACGCACTTGAATCATCATCGCTTCCTACAAAATTGTCAGATTGTCGTTCTGAAGATGTAACTCGTACTGAATTGTTCATCGTCGAAGGTGATTCGGCACTTGGTACAACAAAGGCCGCGCGCAATAGCGAGTTCCAGGCAATCTTGCCGATTCGCGGAAAAATTCTTAATGTTCAGAAGGCATCACTGTCACAGATGCTTGAAGATAAAGAGTGTGGCTCGATTATTCAGGTAATCGGTGCGGGCTCTGGTAAATCTTTTGAATTAGATGAAGCGCGTTATGGCCGCATTATTTTGATGTCAGATGCTGACGTTGACGGCGCGCACATTCGTTGCTTGTTGTTGACCCTGATGTATCGCTATATGCGCCCACTGATTGATTCAGGCCGCGTATTTGCTGCGATCCCACCTTTGCACCGCATCGAAGTAATGGGCGGGGGAGGCAAGAAGGGTGACTACATCTACACATATAGTGATGATGAGATGAAGAAAGTCACCGCAGATCTTAAGAAGAACGGTAAGCGCTGGAAGGAGCCAATTCAGCGTTACAAAGGTCTGGGCGAAATGGATGCAGATCAGCTGCGTGAAACAACCATGGATCCAGATGCTCGCACGCTTCGTCGCATCACAGTTTCAGATGCAGCAGCATCAGAGGCCATGTTTGAACTGTTGATGGGTAGCGATGTTGCACCACGTAAAGAATTTATTGCTAACGCGGAAATCGACCGCGATCACATCGACGCTTAGTCAATAGCAACTTAGTCGATAGCGACTAGGTCGAAGTACTCCTCTTTCCACAAATCCTCATCGCCATCTGGCAACAAGATCACGCGTTCTGGCTTAAGCGCTTGAACCGCGCCTTCATCGTGAGAAACCATGATTACTGAACCTTGGTATTCAGCCAGTGCGCCAAGAATTTCTGCGCGAGATGCTGGATCTAAGTTATTCGTTGGCTCATCCAGCAGCAAAACATTTGCAGCAGATACAACAAGGACAGCTAAAGCTAAACGAGTTCGTTCGCCACCAGACAAAACTTTCACCGGCTTATGAACATCATCGCCAACGAATAAGAAAGAACCCAAGGTATTGCGAGCTTC
>CAYMNN010000064.1:0-4644 GCA_964391815.1 uncultured Candidatus Planktophila sp. | reverse complement strand
GAGGTCGAATAAAGATGACACTAAAACTTCATCATCTTCGTCCAGCTCCAGGTGCTAAGAAAGCTAAGACTCGTAAGGGTCGCGGTGAAGCATCAAAGGGTAAGACCGCGGGTCGCGGTGGTAAGGGAACACGTGCTCGTAACACAGTTCGTGCAGGTTTCGAAGGTGGTCAGCTACCTCTCGTAATGCGCTTGCCAAAGCTTCGTGGATTTAAGAATCCAGCACGCGTTGAGTACCAGGCAGTTAATGTTTCAACAATTAATGCGCTATTCCCTAAGGGTGGCGAAGTAACTGTTGCAGATCTGATTGCAAAGGGTGCTGTACGCGATAGCTTGCCTGTAAAGGTGCTTGGAAACGGCGAAATTGATGTCAAGGTGAGTGTTACTGCACACGCTTTCTCATCATCTGCTGTAGACAAGATCACTGCAGCTGGCGGCACAACAAACGTTCTCTAATAAGCGAACTTTTTAAGACGAAAGAGACAGAGGAGAAGATAAATGCTTACCGCATTTGCTACCGCTTTTAAGACACCAGATCTACGTAACAAGATCTTCTTCACTCTCTCAATCATGGCTTTGTTCCGCTTTGGTTCACTTGTTCCAACACCTGGTGTTTCTTACACAAATGTGAAGGAATGTTTGGCTTCAGCTGAAACTGGTGGATTGTTCGGCTTGATTAACCTATTCAGTGGTGGAGCGCTTATTCAGCTCTCTGTCTTTGCACTAGGAATCATGCCTTACATCACCGCATCGATCATTGTGCAGTTGTTAACTGTTGTGATTCCTCGCTTTGAAACTCTTAAGAAAGAGGGACAGTCAGGAACTGCAAAGCTAACTCAGTACACACGTTACTTAACAATTGGTTTGGCAATCTTGCAGTCAACAGGTTTGATCGCAGTTGCTCGTACACCAGGTCGTTTGATCGCAGGTTGCGACCTTGCAATCATTCCTGACACTTCATGGCAGCGCATCATCACAATGATCGTTGTAATGACTGCAGGTACATCAGTTGTTATGTGGCTTGGTGAACTCATCACTGATCGTGGTGTTGGTAACGGTATGTCAATCTTGATCTTCACATCTATCGCAGCAAGCTTCCCAAGCCAGCTATGGTCAATTAGATTGCAAAAGGGTCTCTTCGCATTCTTCTTCATCTTGGCTGTTGGTGTTTTGATTGTTGCAGCGGTTGTATTCGTTGAGCAGGCTCAACGTCGTATTCCTGTCCAGTATGCCAAGCGCATGGTGGGTCGTCAGGCATACGGTGGAACAAGTACATACATCCCAATCAAGGTAAACCAGGCTGGTGTTATCCCAGTAATTTTCGCATCATCATTGCTCTACATCCCATCGCTAATCGTGAATTTCACAGGAAGTACAGCTGGTTGGGCGGTTTGGATCAGCCGTAACTTCGTAAACGGCGACAACATTGTTTACGTTCTAACGTATGCAACACTTATTGTTTTCTTCACTTACTTCTACGTTGCAATTACCTTCAACCCAGATGAGGTTGCAGACAACATGAAGAAGTACGGTGGATTCGTTCCAGGTATCCGTGCAGGAAAGCCAACATCTGAGTACTTGCAGTATGTTCTTTCACGCATCACAGCGCCAGGTTCTATGTATCTTGCATTAGTTGCAATCATTCCAATTGGTGCGCTAGTTCTCTTCGGAGCAACACAAAACTTCCCATTTGGTGGAACTGCGATCTTGATCGTTGTTGGTGTTGGTTTGGATACTGCAAAGCAGATTGAATCTCAGCTACAACAGCGTTCATACGAGGGATTCCTTAAGTAATGCGTTTAGTCCTGGTAGGTCCACCAGGTGCTGGCAAGGGAACACAAGCTGCATTCCTAGCTTCGCACTTTTCAATTCCGCATATTTCAACGGGCGATATTTTTCGCGCTAACTTGAAAGCCGGAACTGATCTTGGAAACCAGGCAAAAGCATTTATGGATCGCGGAGATTTAGTTCCAGATTCAGTCACAAATGAGATGGTTAAAGATCGCCTGACTCATGATGATGTAGCCAATGGTTTTTTGCTTGATGGATTCCCACGCAATGTCGCACAAGCTGAGGTTTTGCGTGCAATCCTTGCTGAAAAGAAAACCCCACTGCACGCAGTTCTAGAGTTTTCACTTGCTGATGAAGAGATTATTGCTCGACTGTCATCACGTCGTACTTGCCGTGATTGTGGTGCCTCCAATGTTGGCGTAGATAAGTGCCCAGCATGTGGCGGCGATGTTTATCAGCGAGAAGATGACAAGGCCGAAGTTATTTCACGACGTCTAGAAGTGTATGCAGAGCAAACTGCGCCAATTGTTTCTTTCTATCGCAACGAGGGATTACTTATTTCAGTTAGCGCGGTAGGAAACGTTGAAGACATTACAGCTAGCGCAATTTCAGCTCTAAGCCGCGTTGCACAGTAAGTTTTAACTCATGGCCATTCAGGTAAAAACCCTTGATCAACTAAAGACAATGCGTCGTGCAGGTTTAGTTGTTGCCGAAATTCATAAAGCAATTCGTGAGGCAATCAAGCCTGGAATGACAACTAGTGCGCTAGATACGATCGCTGAAGCTGTCATTAAGCGCAACGGTGCAACTTCAAACTTCAAGGGATATCACGGTTTTCCAGCGACAATTTGTGTTTCGATAAATGATGAAATAGTCCACGGAATTCCTGGTGATCGCGTCATCAATGACGGAGACGTTGTCTCGGTTGACTGCGGCGCAATTGTTGAAGGTTGGCATGGAGATGCAGCATTTTCTGTCGGCATCGGTGTTATTGATCCTGAAGATCAAAAGCTAATGGATGTATGCGAAGAATCTATGTGGCGCGGAATCGCAGCAGGTAAGAACGGTGCAAGACTTTCTGATATTGGTTATGCAATTGAGCAGTACACAAATGCCCAAGGCAAGTATGGAATTTTGCAAGAGTACGGTGGACATGGAATTGGTACCGAGATGCACCAAGAGCCACATGTTTTAAATTTTGGTAAAGCCGGCAATGGCCCCGAAATAATTCCTGGATTTGTTTTGGCGATTGAACCGATGATTACCCGTGGCTCTGCTCGTACAAAAGTTTTGGCCGATGATTGGACCGTGGTATCAGTAGATAAGTCGCGTGGGTCACATTTTGAACACACCTATGCAATCTTGCCCGACGGTAAGCCCTTTGTTTTGACCGCCTTTGATGGTGGAAAAAATGAACTTGGCAGGCTGGGTATTGAAGTCTCTGACCTGCTCTGATTTCAGCATTTTGTTACCCTTTTGAGACCAATTACTGCTTACCAAAAAGCCAGATAAGTACTACTTTCTCCTCATCCCTCACCCTCGAGGGCAGGAAAATATGGAGAACTCATCGATGAGAAAGACCTCTTTAATCCGCTTCGCTGTTGTGGCAACTGCAGTTGCTGCACTAGTAAGCACAACACTTCCGGCACAAGCAACTGTGAAGCCGGCAAGCAAAGCGACTGTCGGAGATGACTGCACCGCAGCATCAGCTGCATCAAAGCGTGTTGCTAAGGGCCGCGGAGTCGACGGCTCAGATTTAACATGCATGGTTGTACCAACAGGTTCATTTAAGGGCCAAACAAAGTGGTGGTATGCCGATGTTAAGCCACTGAAGAAAATTGACTGGACTGTTCCAGCAAACCCAGGTGGATACTCACTAACAAGTAATGCAATCAGCGACACACTAAAGGCTGAAGGCCTACTTGGTGAATACACATCAGTATTCAAGCCAGGTGCAGGTGGAGCTGTTGGACTCGGTGCATTCCAAGAGATCAAGGGTAAGCCAGAAGCTGCTCTTGTAACTGGAATTGCAATGACTGGTGGACTTTACTCAAACAAGTCACCACTTAATCTTCTATCTTCTACACCAATTGCAAAGGTTCTTCGTGAATACAACGCAATTGTTGTTCCTGCTAACTCTAAGTACCGCAACCTAAAGCAGCTAATGGATGATCTAGTTGCTAAGCCAAACAGCGTTGCAATCGCTGGCGGTAGCAAGGGTGGAATCGATCACCAAGTAATCGGTCTTCTTGCACAAACTGCAGGTATCGATCCAACTAAGTTGAACTACGTTGTGTTCTCAGGTGGACCAGAAGTTCTTACTTCAATCCTCAGCGGTTCAACACAGGTTGGCATTTCAGGTTCATCTGAATTCAACGCCTTCGTTGCATCAGGACGAGTACGTGTTCTTGGAGTCTCATCTGCAAGACCACTTGCTGGTTTCAAGGGTCAGACATTCGTTCGTCAGGGTTACAACCTTGTGTACGGAAACTGGCGTGGAGTAATGGCGCCTGCTGATATCTCTAAGGCTGATTACACCAACTTCATCAAGGTAATGGACATCATGCATGTTTCACCTTCATGGAAGGAACAGCTTAAGAAGAACAACTGGGATAACGAGTTCGAGGCTGGAACTGAGTTCAAGTCATTCCTCGAGAAGCACATTCCAGAAATCAACAAAGTTATGAAGGGTCTTGGAATCTAATTTGATTCTCAACAAGCTCTCTAAGCAAGGAAAGGGGGAGCTGGCATTTGCCAGCTCCTTCTTCTTGCTTGGAATTTTTGTTGCCTGGGATACCGCAGGAATGGATATCCCGCAAGATAATTCAATTGTTAGCCCACAAACATTTCCATA
>CAYMNN010000063.1:0-4719 GCA_964391815.1 uncultured Candidatus Planktophila sp. | reverse complement strand
CAAATACATTTGCTCGAACGGGGTTTACCTTTAGAAATTGGAATACTCAGGCAAATGGTTCGGGGACTACGTACACGAACGCACAATCAGTGACGCTATTTGATGACCTAACTCTTTACCCTCAATGGAACCTAGTTGCACCAGGTGTTCCAACGGTTTCTGTTTCAGCTGGAAATACAGAAGTCACAGTGACGCCTACACCGATAGCAGCTTCAGGTACAACAGTTGGTCCAACAACTTCAATGCTTGTCACAGCATTTACAAGCGCTGGCGCTGCCTTAAGTCCTCCTAAAACTTGTACCGTAGTATCGCCAGCAACATCCTGTGTTATCACGGGCTTAACAAATGGTGTCACCTACCAATTCGCTGCTACAGCTACAAATGCAACTGGTACATCTTCGGCGAGCACCAGGGTAAATGGAACGCCAAGCGGTGTAGTAGTCACCTTTGATGCAACAACAAACAGCGGATCTTTACCAAGTGCCACAATTACAAGTAGACGAGTGACTTCCCAAGTAGCAATTTTAACTACAAGCACAGCACACGGATTTACGGTCGGAAATCGAGTTACAGTTGTTATGCCAGGTAATGCTGCTTATGCAGGAACGTTCACAATTACTGCTGTATCCTCACCGACATCATTTAGCTATTCATTATCGAGTGTGGATTTAGGTCTATCTTCCGACAATGGCACGGCCACGCTAGTGAATACTGCAACCTTTAATAAAGGAACAGCGCTCACTCTTCCCAATGCTTCTCGTTCTGGATACACATTCGCTGGTTGGTATACAGGTGTTTCAAGTGGCACACTTATTGGTTCGGCAGGCGCTTCATTCTCCCCGTCAGCAGCAATAACTTTGTATGCAAGATTTGCAGGAATTGTTTATTCAATTAATTACAACGGCAATGGAAATACGGGCGGCACGGTTCCGGCAAATGCCGCCTACGAAACTGGCTCTAATGACTACAACAACACAGAGGTCTTTAAGTACACAGGAGCGGACCAAAGTTTTAGGGTTCCAAACGATATTTCCGGAACGAAAGAAATCCTTGTTGAAGTTTGGGGCGCGGGCGGCGGTGGTACAAACGCTTGGTGGAGTGGCGAACACGGCGGAGGCGCAGGAGGTTATTCAAAAGTGCGCATTGCCACTACCACTGCTGGTGAAGAATTAAAGATTGTTGTTGGGCAAGGTGGACAAACAAGAGATACAACGCCGCAATATGGTGGTGGCGGCGCCGGTGGCCCTGGCGATGCTAGCGGAAGATTTGGCGCAGGTTCAAGCGGTGGTGGCTATTCGGGAATCTTTAGTGGAAACACTCCTCTCGTGATATCTGGTGGTGGAGGCGGTGCTTCACCAGGCGGTGCCGGAGTGGGCGGCGGTGGCGGTCACGGGCAAAGCGGAACGGCTGGAGATAGCGCAAGTGCATCTGGTCGAGGAGGTACAACTTCCGGTGGAGGTGCCGGCGCGACAAGTCATTCCTGTGCAACGGCTGGTTCTTCACTTATGGGCGGTGCTGGTTGTGGAGTTGCTTCTAGCGGTACCGAAGGCGGCGGCGGCGGCGGCGGCGGATACTTCGGTGGCGGCGGCGGAAGTTATCAACTTAGTTCAAATCCTAATGAAAATGGAGGAGGCGGTGGTGGATCGGGATTCCTTGGTTCTCGATCAACACAAGTCGAGAATCCAATCCAAGGTGGTCGTGGAGAAGTAAATAATTTTTCCTACCCCGGTGCGACCAATAGTTCATTTTATGGTGACAATGCTGGGCGTGGTGGCAAGGGATACTCAACCGTTGAAAGTGATTACACAGGTGGAAACGGGCGCATTGTTATTAGATGGAAAACAGGTACTGGTGCACACATAGTTGGTGCAGGACCAACAAAGGTTGGATACACATTTGCTGGATGGACAACTAATGCAGATGGAACCGGCACGACCTATCAACCAAATGCCTCATTGACGCCTTCTGCGAATGTGAGCTTGTTTGCAAAATGGACCGCTAACACAAACACAATTACTTACAACGCTAATTCAGGCACTGGTTCTGTCCCATCTTCTGGATCATATGTTTCTGGGGCTGCTACACCATACACAGTTTTGGGTAAGCCAAATGATTTAACTAAAACAGGTTCAGAATTCATCGGATGGAACACCGCAGCAAATGGAACTGGAACCGGTTACAGTGCAGGAGCATCACTAACTACAGTAGAAAATGTAATTCTTTATGCGCAGTGGCGTGAAAGCACATACTCATACTCATATCAATTAAATGGTGGAACAAGTGCGCAACCAGCACCTGGTACTGCGCTTTATAACGCGAGCATCACACTTCCTTCCGCCCCTACCCGCGCTGGGTTCACATTTGCTGGCTGGAACGACGGAACAAATACGATTTCATTATCTACAACCTCTGTAAACATAACTGCAAATAGAATCTTTGTTGCTCAATGGACAGCCCAGAGCTTCACAATTAGCTTTGATGGGAACAACGCTTTCGGAGGCGTAAACACATCTGGTTCTGTAGCAAATGGAACCTTTGTTGCTGGTGGAGTTCCCTATTCAATTGCAACTAATGGCTTTACCAAGCCTGGATACAACTTTGATGGTTGGAAGAATGCCGCAGGAACATCTTTTGTTGTTGGCTCGGGTTACTCAACGGCTGCAAATCTAACTTTAATTGCACAATGGACACCAGCAAGTTACACAATTACATATAACGCAAATGGTGCAACGTCAGGAACTGTGCCAAGTGCAGGAACACTGACTACCGGAACTGCATTTGCTGCAGCAACTAACTCTGGGACATTAGCAAAGACGGGCTATACCTTTTCGGGCTGGAATACAGCAGCAAACGGTTCTGGAACAAACTATGCCGAAGGTGCTGCAGTAACGACTACTAGCAACTTAACCTTGTTCGCTAAATGGACAGTGATATCTCCAACGATTACATACTTACAAGGGCAGGTTGCCCCAAACGTTAATTCTGGAGCAACTGTTCCTACTCAAAAAACAGCTGCCTTTGGAACCGAATACACACTTGAAATCTCTCCAACACTTACAGTGACAGTGAGTGGCACTACTTATTCATTTGTTGGTTGGTCAAGTGGAGGAATCACATATCAACCGCAGAGCAAGTATCGAATGTCAACAGCAGATTTACAGTTCACCGCTGTGTGGCAAAAGGTTCTTCAAGTTCGGTACGTTTTGAATGGTGGTACTCAGTCATCTCCAAATGAAGAATTTGATGCAGACTGCACAGTTTTTCCAGATTATCAATGTGGAACAAAAACGATTGTCACCGGTTCAAGTGGGTCAGAAACATCGACTGTAACTACAAATCTCACGATAACTCTGAACACATCGCCTTCTAGAACTGGATACACATTTTTAGGTTGGAGAACACAAGGGATGGCCGCTGGAGCCACTCCTCTCGCAGGTGGAGCTAGTTACACACTTGATGAGAACAATTACATTTTTTACGCGCAATGGTCACCAATTGCACGAACTCTTTCATTTAATCAAAATGGAGGTTCGGCTGCTCAAGCATCAGTCTCAAACAAGATCATTGGGGATATCGAGGTTTTACCGACTCCGACATTTACGCGGACTGGATACACCTTTGGCGGTTGGAGCGACGGAACAAATACCTATCCAGCTGGTGGTTCATTTACTGTCGGAAATTCTGATCAAGCTTTCACCGCTGTCTGGGTTGGAAATTCCAACACTATTTTCTATAACGGAAATGGTGCGACAGGTGGCACCGCTCCAAGTAATGGATCTCAGGTAACTGGCGCTGCCTACACAGTTGCATCAAATGCATCATCTCCAAATACATTAGTGAAAACTGGATTTACCTTTGCTGGCTGGAATACAAACGCAGATGGTACTGGCACGGATTATGCAGAGGGAGCAACCGGATTAGCCACAACATCTAATGTGACCTTGTTTGCAAAATGGACGGCTGCCTCATTCGCAGTTACTTATGTAACTGGAGTTGGAGCAAGTACCGCACCGACACAAGCAAACACAATGTATGGGTCGAGTTTCTTTTTACCAACTGCACCAACACAAACTGGATTTAACTTCTTAGGTTGGGAAACCGGAAGTGGTGCCGATGCAACTCTGTTTGCTCCAGGATCCAGTTACACCATGGGATCTTCCGCCGTTACTTTCACTGCGAAGTGGAGCGGGCTTAGCTATGTGGTCGTTTACTTATTAAATGGTGGTTCAGGTACAACACCGACACAACCAGATGTCACACATGGTCAGAACTTCACCACGGCAACTGCGCCAACCAGAAATGGTTTCACCTTTAGCGGCTGGAGCGATGGCGCAACTGTAATTAATGCTTCAACTTCAGTTACGAATGTGACTTCAAATAAAACTCTGACTGCTCAGTGGGCGATTGCTGCACCAGGAATTCCTGGTACTCCAACAGCCACACCTAATAATGGTTCTGCCACAATAACAATTATTGCCCCAACAACTGGTGGAACACCTTCTTCATACACTGTTACTGCATCTAATGGATCTACTTGCACAGTCATTTCTCCAGGTACAAGTTGCACTATTGCGCCATTAACAAATGGTACTGCTTACACATTTACCTCAACTGCAACTAATACAGCAGGAACTTCAGTATCTGCATCAACAGCTTCAGCTGCCGTAACCCCAGCAGGCGTGCCACTTAGCCCTTCAAGTATTACTGGAACAGGACTTG
>CAYMNN010000062.1:0-4770 GCA_964391815.1 uncultured Candidatus Planktophila sp. | reverse complement strand
GCAATCGCAAAAGCACAAGAGTTGCTCGAAGCGGCAGGTGTTCCTTCAGAACAAGCTGAAACAACTGCTCGCTGCATCGTTGCAAGCGATCGTTGGGGGATCGGCAGCCACGGCTTAATGCGTCTTCCTTTTTACCTTGCTCGTTTGCAAGCTGGTGGAATCAAACCAACTGCACAATTGAAAACAGTTACAGATTTACCAAGCCTTGTTGTCTTCGATGGCGATGATGGTCTTGGCCATTGGCAACTACAAAAAGCCGCTGAAATTGCATCAGAGCGTGCACTAGTAAATGGTGTTGCAGCTGTTGGTGTTGGTCGATCTAATCACTGTGGTGCACTTGGAATCTATGTTTGGCCCATGATCAATCGTGGTTTGGTTGGAATTGCCTTTAGTACCGGTCCTGCAGTTATGCCACCATGGGGTGGAAACAAACCATTGCTTTCAACTTCGCCAATTGCTGCAGGTATTCCGACAAATCCTCCAACTGTTGTGGATCTTGCAACCAGTGCAGTAGCTCGAGGAAAGATTCAAGCAAAAGCACAAGCAGGCGCAGAACTTGAACCAGGGTGGGCATTTACAAAAGATGGTGCACCTACAACTGATGCAAAGGAAGCCCTTGCTGGAATGCTTGCACCTTTGGGTGGAGTTAAGGGATATGCAGTTGCAGTCTTAGTTGAATCTTTGACAGGAATGCTGATTGGACCAACACTTGCAAAGAACATTCCAGACATGTTCGCTGCTAGCCAAGATGCTCTGCCTCAGCAGATTTCTCACTTTGTTATAGCAATTGATGCAGCCAAGCTTTCAGTTGATGGAAATACCGGCCGAACAGCAGAATTTGCTTCAGAAGTAACCGCTGCGGGTGGGCGCCTACCAGGTTCAAACCGAGTCAATCCTGAAAAGCTCAACCTTGATGATGAAATTACAATCACTGATCAAGTATTTGGGCAGTTAGGTTTCTAAGTGGTCAAAACTTATGTGCCAGGCTTTGCATTAATCGGCGCACTTGTCGCAGTCGCTTTCCAGATCAATCAGTTTCAATCTGCAATTAGCCCACTCGCATTATGCGTTGCTTTTGGCTTCATTGTTGCAAATCTTGCAAAGTGGCCAGAATTTGCAAATCCTGCAACAAAGTTATCAAGCAAGACGATCATGCGAATTGGCGTTGCCTTACTTGGTGCGCAGGTAAGCGTTGTATCACTTAAGGAAATTGGTCTAAAAGGTGTGATCACAGTAATCATTGTGGTGACCTTCACGATTTTTGGAATTTTAGGTTTATCAAAGCTTTTCAAGATGTCAGGTGAGCTTGGCTTGCTCATTGGAGTTGGCTTCGGAGTCTGTGGTGCAACCGCTGTTGCAGCGATTCGACCTCAGACAAGAGCAACCGAAGAAGAAACTTCCTATGCAATTGGTTTGATTGCACTATGTGGAACTCTTTCTATCTTCATGCTTCCACTGATTGGGCATGCCATCGGTTTAGATACTCGCGAATTTGGTGCCTGGGCTGGTGCTGCAGTCCACGATGTTGGTCAAGTGGTGGCAACAGCATCTGTGTGGGGAGACGATGCAGATAAGTATGCAATCGTCGTAAAGCTTGCACGTGTTTGTTTGTTAGCCCCAATAGTTTTGATTCTTTCAATTCGCCATCGCCGTTGGTTAACCTCGCAGGGCAAGCAAAGCGTTGAATCTGCCAAGGTTCCACTGATCCCGTTCTTTGTTTTGGGATTCATCGCAGTAGCAGTGCTAAACAACGTCGTTGACATTAATGATGGCTTGCATGACAGCATTGTTTTGCTCAGCAAATTAATGCTCGGAGCCGGCTTAGTTGCACTGGGTTCAGGGGTTCGCTGGAAATCAATTCGCGCAATTGGTCCACGCCCAATGGCTATGGGAATGGTTGCTTGGGTGGTTGTAGCAGGGGTAGCACTCGCTGCGGTCAAGATTACCGGTCTTTGACAGATACCCCAGGGGGTATGGTACTTTTCCTTAGTAATAACAACTAAGGAGTTCATTTATGTGTTCACGCGTTACATGTCATGTTTGCAAGAAAGCCACTTGGTCAGGGTGCGGAGAGCACATTGAAGAAGCGCTAGCTGGTGTTGCTGAAGCAGATCGTTGTAAGTGCTGAAAAATGGCAACCAAGAAAATTGCGCACGTTCTTACTGATGAAGAACAAATCATCGCAATTGCAAAGAGAATAAAGCGAGCACAGGGCCAACTTGGTGCAGTAGCACGCATGCTTGAAGAAGGCAGAAACTGCGAAGAGATTGTGACTCAAATGTCAGCAGTTTCAAAGGCGGTCAACACCGCAGCCTTTACCTTGATCTCTGCGAGTTTGAAAGAGTGCATTGTCGAGGGTAAGAACAACTCAGATGCAGTAACTGCACAGTTGCAAAAATTGTTTTTGAGTCTGGCATAAGGAGAAATCATGAAAAAAGTTTTGGCGTTAATTGCATCAGTCTTGCTGCTAGCGGGCTGTTCATCAAGCTCTGGTGCTATTGATCTAAGTGTCACCGAGTTCTCGGCCAAGGTTGCAGAGGCCGGAGTAATCACTTTGGATGTACGAACACCAGGTGAGTTTGCTGAAGGCCATCTTAAAGGTGCGCGTTTGATTGATTTCCAAAGTGGCAACTTCGAAAATGAGATCTCAATTCTAGATAAGAATGCGACATATGCGGTGTACTGCCGTAGTGGAAACCGTTCGGGTCAAGCTGTGAAAGTCATGCGCGATGCTGGATTTACCAAAGTCTTTAACATGAACGGTGGAGTCATTGATTGGGCTAATGCCGGATTACCACTGGTGAATAACTAATGAGAATTGTTGTTATTGGCGGCGTTGCTGGCGGAATGTCTGCAGCAACTCGTTTGCGTCGCTTGGATGAATCAGCCGAGATCATTGTTCTTGAAAAAAGTGGATATGTTTCATATGCAAACTGCGGACTTCCTTACTATGTAGGTGGAGTAATCGAAAATGAGAAAGATTTACTTCTGCAGACTCCAGCTTCACTTCATGCGCGCTTTCGTTTAGATGTTCGCGTTAGTACAGAAGTTCTAGCGATCAATCCTGCCAAGAAGGTTGTTGCAATCAAGAATCTTATAAGCGGGGAAATGTCAGAACTTGATTATGACAAGTTGATCCTGAGTCCAGGTGCATCACCAGTTGTTCCACCAATTCCAGGTATCGAACGAGGCATGACACTTCGCACAGTAGAAGATGTTGAAAAGATCGCTACCAGTGTTGGAAAGAATCCAGCAAGTGCTGTTGTAATCGGTGGCGGATTTATCGGTGTTGAAATCGCAGAAAATCTAATTCATCGCAAGATTCCCACCGCATTGGTTGAAGCAACGGATCAGGTTCTTATGCCACTGGACCCAGAGCTAGCCACTTTGGTTGCCAAAGAAATGCGCACGCACGGTGTAGAGCTGCATCTTGGTGCAAGTGTTGTGAAGATAAATGCAGATTCAGTAGAGCTATCAAACGGTGAAGTTTTGCCAGCCGAGATAGTTATCTTGGCTATCGGAGTTCGTCCCGAAATTGGATTAGCAAAAGCTGCTGGCCTGGAAATTGGTACCCGCAATGGAATCAAGGTGGATGAGTTCAACCGCACTAGCAACCTAGATATCTATGCCATCGGAGACGCTGCCGAAAAGACTGATGCCCTTGATGGCAGCGCAACATTAGTTCCGCTAGCAAATTTAGCTAATAGGCACGGCCGAGTTGTTTCTGATCACATTAGTGGCTTAACGGTTCGACCTGTTAAAACTATTGGCACAGCAATCGTAAAAGTATTTGATTTGATGATTGCTACAACTGGTTGGAATGAAAAACGCTTAAAGGCAGCCCAACGGCCTCATCAAGTGATTCATATTCATCCGAATTCACATGCTGGTTACTACCCAGATGCAAAGCAAATGACTTTGAAATTAATCTTTGATCCAAAGAGTGGTGAAATCCTGGGTGCACAAGGTGTTGGAATCGACGGTGTTGATAAGCGTATTGATGTCATTGCAACCGCAATGCGTGGAGGAATTACTGCACCAGAACTTGCCGATCTAGAACTTGCGTATGCACCACCATTTGGTTCAGCAAAGGATCCAGTAAACATGCTGGGCTACGTTGCTGAAAATGTTATTTCAGGTTTGAGCAAAGTTGCGCAATGGCATGAAATCGATGAATATCGCGAAAAGGGATATGAGCTTTTGGATGTTCGGTCGGTCGAAGAGTGCGGAAGAGGAATTATTCCGGGAGCAATTAACATTCCTGTTGATGAAATCCGTGATCGTTATTCAGAGTTGAAGAACAAAAATTTATTAGTCAACTGCCAAGTTGGATTACGTGGACACACTGGCTCAATGTTGTTGAAAGAGCTCGGATTCAATGCAATAAATCTTGATGGCGGGTATCTGACTTGGATTAACTCACCAGCGGCAGTTACATAAAGGAGAAACAAATGTGTAGCAGAACAAATTGTCGTAAGTGCGGAAAGCCAACTTGGTCAGGTTGTGGCCAACACATTGAAATCGCACTTAAAGGTGTGGCCAAGAAGGATCGTTGCCAAGGTCATGCCAATGACCCGAAGGAGCCTGGTTTCTTCAGCAAGCTCTTCGGAAAAGGCGCATAACCAGCGCAAAAATCGGCAAAAGAGGCTCAATCGTGACCCTTTTGTTACCTGAACTTCCTATCTATTGAGCCTGCCCAGGCGTAGATTTCCTGATGTCCAAGGGATTTGACCCCTCAAAACCCAATGACCTTCGAAGGCTCAATTAATA
>CAYMNN010000061.1:0-4915 GCA_964391815.1 uncultured Candidatus Planktophila sp. | reverse complement strand
GTTGCAGCCTTTGCCAACAAAATCTTTGCGCCATCTTTGCTGGGGGCAACTACAACCCATCGCTTTTCAGGTGACATCACCTTGTCTTCAACTAAATCAAATCCCAGATCATTTACATAGTGTGAAATTGCAGCATCGTAATCATCAATCACAATCGCGATCATCCCAAGGGTGTTCATAATTATTCTCCGACAACCATGGGCTGTGCGCCAGTGCATGCAATTAATTCAGCAAATGTTGTTGGGTAGACCGCATGAGGATGACCTGCTGCAGCCCAGACAACGTCATAGTCATTGAGCGCTTGATCAATAAGAATCGTTGCTGGCGATACCCAGCCAATTGGAGCAACGCCCCCGATTGAAAACCCTGACTTTTCTTTTACATAATCGGCATCGACTCGGCCAAGTTTTTCGATTCCCAAATTCTTTGCAACTAAATCTGTATCTACTCTGTGGCGACCGCTTGTAATTACTAGCAATGGAGAATCATCCGGAAGTTTAAAGATAAGCGAGGAAGCAATCTGACCGACTTCAATTCCCAGAGCAGATGCGGCTTCTTGGGCAGTGCGGGCGCTATCAGAAAGCACATGAACTTCTCCTGGTAAGCCGTGTTCGGCAAGGGCGGCAATGACTCGCTTGACCGCTGCTTTTTCCTTTATGCCTTCCACCTTCGTAGATTATCGAACTATTCAAGTACTCTCATCACAGGATGAATACTGATTTGTATGCGATGGGTATGCGCGCCCGCAACGCGATCTATAGCTGCTTCTTTCTTTTAGGCTTTTTGGGCCTTGCTTGGATTCCACGTATTCCAGAGATCAAAGATTCACTCAATCTAAGTGATGGCCAATTTGGACTGGTTCTATTGGCAAGCACAGTTGGTTCTATTCCTGGCGCGCAAATTGCAGGTCGAGCAGTGCATTCGTATTCATCCAAGTTAGTTGTTCGAATATCTGGAATTTTCTTGCCAGTAGGTGTCTTTGTAATTGGAATGGCTGACACAGTACAGATCTTGTTGTTAGGTCTGTTTATTACAGGTTTCAATGTTGCATTTATGGATATTGCAATTAACGGCCAAGCTGTTGAGATCGAAAAGCACACCAAGGGGCGCTGGATGTCTAGTTTCCATGGCTTCTGGAGCATTGGTGCCTTTGCCGCAACCTTAGTTGGCGGATTAATTGCCAACTTTGTTTCACCTCGTGACAACCTGATTGGAATTGCGGTAATTGGTTTACTGACATTTCAGTTTATTGCTAACTTCATGCTTCCTGCCGAACACGATGGACACTTAGGCGAACCAGGAAAAGATGATGCCGGCAAAGTAAAACTCATTGGTAAAGAATCACTGATTTTGTGGGCCCTTGGAATTGGCTTGATGTGCTCTTTGATTCCAGAAGGTGGTGCTTACGAATGGAGCGGAATCCTTTTGCAAGACCATATGGGAATCGGTAAAGGTTTAAATGCAGCAGCTGCCACAACTTTTTCCTTAGCAATGATCGCAAGTCGATTGCTGGGGGATCGCGCATTTGAAAAGTGGGGCCATGTGAATACCGTTAAATACGGCGGTTATTTTGGTGGTGGCTTGTGGGGTCTTGGATTGTTAGTAGGAATGAATATCTCAGATTCATATCCGACTGCAGGTTTGATCATTGTCTGTTTAGGTTTTGGTGCCGCGGGTTTTGGAATGGGTCCATTCTTTCCAGCGTTTAACTTGGCCGCCGCATCTATTCCAGGAATCGCACCATCTGTTGGATTAGCTCGAGTTGGATTGATTGCAATTGCTGCTTACTTCGGCGGCCCAACATTGATCGGTTTGCTGGCCGAATTAACCTCTTTGCCCGTTGCCTTTGCATTTCCTGTCGTGCTGTACATGATTGTTGGATTTCAATCCAAATACATCAAGGTTCGTGAGATTAAGAAATAACCCAGGTCTGAAGCAAAGTAAATACTGCAATTGAGTAAAGCAAGACCGCAAAACCCTTTTTCATCAGCACAGGGTTTAGTTGCCCGCTTTTAATCGATGCCAAGCGGGCAACAATTACTGCAGCAACTGCCATTACTAATGGAATCTTCCAGTCAACATCATCCCAGCTGCGATAGTGCCCGAAGAAAGCAGTTATCGAATTAATTGCAATGATTGCAAGTGATGTACCTGCAGCTTTGCCTTGTGGAACTTTAAAGAACAAAACCAGGATAGGGATAGCAAGGAAACCGCCACCGATACCGAATAATCCTGTAAGCATTCCAATAACCAAAGAGATCAGAATCAACAAAGCCAGTGGAACTCTTTTTTCTGTTCCGGCTATTGGTTTAATGAGCATAGAACTTCCGGCCACAATCAACACAAGAGCCAAGCCTGTTGTCAGTACCGAATTACTCAAGCGATAGGCCAAGATTGAAAAAGTGATATTTGTGGTTAAGCCAAGTGCCCAAATAATCAAGGCTTCTCTGTAGAGAACCTCTTTACTTTTTATCTTAGGTAAAAGTCCTGAAATTGCGGCCGATAGGACTACTGCTAACGCCGCAGTTGTCGCGGTCTGTGGTGTGAAGTCAAAGACATACAAAAGAATTGGAACCGAGAGCATTGCGCCACCTGCACCAATGAATCCCAGAACTGCGCCGATGAAACCACCTGCAATTAATCCAGCGATGATTTCCATTGGCTAATCATGGTACAAAAAAGCCCGCCGGCAATAAACCGACGGGCTAATTTGTTTTTTAATTACAGGCTAAAGAAGGCTCCTGTTACTGATGGTCCGAAATCTGTACCAGTTGCTACTAGTGCGAAGATGATCAGTGCAGCACCTGCAAGTGAGAGGTTCTTGAAGAAACCAATTGACTCATTTTGCTTAGCTGTTGCATCTGTTTCTTTCCAGAATGCGTGCATCAAGAATGATGTTGGGATTAGGAATAGCGCGATTAGTAGTGCGCCTAGATCTGCGTACACGCCGAATGCGATGTAAAGACCACCGACGAGGATCATGAGACCTGATAGGACCACGCTGAACTTTGCTGCTGGAACCTTCTTGTACTGGGCGTAGCCAGTCATTGCCTCAAGCTTGGTGAGGTGTGAAACGCCAGATGAGATGAAGAGCAATGCGAAAAGCACGCGGCCGATGATGAGGACGATGTCCATTGAGACTCCTTGAAATGTGGGTTAATTGAGAACTTACTGGGCAATAGTAGTTGAAATTTCAACTAACTTTGACCACGACACGCTCACGCACTTGCCATTTGTCAGTGGAGAGGGCTATTTTTCGAACATCTGTTCGAATACCCACAGCCTTGAAAGGTCTCCTCAAAAATGTCAGCCACACAGGTTAACTCCGCCCTCGATGTCACTATCGATGGGGCAACAACTCCTATCGAGTTCACCTATAAAGGAAAACGCTTTCGCATCCATGCTGTTCTATCGCGTTGGTGTGAAGCAGGTGGCTGGTGGAATCGAATCAGCGATGGCAAGTATCGCCCTGATGATCAAGCACGAGCTGTGTGGCGGGTAGAGGCGGCACCCATTGGTGCGTTAACAACCTTTGAACTAGAACGTGATGAAGTAACAGGTCAGTGGATTATTCGTAACGTATGAGTTTTATTCATCTCAATGTTGCCAGTGGGTATTCGTTGAAATACGGAACAACCCACCCTCATGATCTTGTCCAGCGCGCCGCCGAATTTGAAATGCCGGCGCTCGCGTTAACAGATCGTGATGGGTTAGCTGGTGCTATCCGTTTTACACAAAGCTGTGTTGATTACGGCATCGCACCGATCATCGGAGTCAACTGCGCAATCGACCTGGGGCCAACAAAATTTGGATTGGCAAAAGGTCGCATCACCTTGCTGGCACACAGTGATGGGGGATGGCGCTCGCTGTGCAGATTAATGACATCACTAACAATGACCAGCGATACCCGCGTCCCAGTTTTAACTTTAGATTTTCTACAACAGTTCAGCCAGTACAGCACCAATGTCTATGCGATGCATGGCCCCGAATCACCGATCAGCGATGCGATTAATAACCACCGCTTTGACCAAGCGCTAACTATCTTTAATCAAACCCGTGATCTATTTGCCAATAATGCCATTGAATGTGTTTCACACCTTGTTGCAGGTCGTGGCCCACGATCGACTGAACATGCTGCCCGTTCCTTAATCTTTGCTCGGGACAACGATATTGATGCGGTGATCACCAACGCTGTTCGCATGAAGGATCGCGCAGATGGACCAGTGGCAGATGTTTTAGATTGTGTGCGCCGGCTAGTTCCTTTACATGATCGTCATATCGAACGCCGTAACGCTGAAGGTTTTTTGAAATCCAGTGATGAAATGATTTCACTGGCAGCTGAAATCGCACGCGCTGCAGGAGAGCGAACACCGCGAGCATTGCTAAAGACAACCCGCGAATGGGCTGAACGTTCTTTGTTATCGCCCCAGCGCGATATTGGTTTAGGCGGAGCCCACCTGCCAGAACCCCATGTTGTGGGCGTAAAGACTGCGCAAGAGATGCGAACATTGCTACGCAGTCGCAGCGAAGCCGGAATCAACTGGCGCTACACCAGCAGCGATCAAATCAGTAAAGCCCGCGCACGTTTAGATGATGAACTAGCAACCGTTGCAACCCTTGGCTTTGAATCATATTTTTTAACTGTTGCAGATATTGCAGACATGGCGCGTGATGCTGGTATCCGAGTTGCAGCTCGTGGCAGTGGTGCAGGTTCATTGATCTGTCACTTACTTGGAATCTCAGGTGTAGATCCGATGCAGCACGGTTTATTGATGGAACGTTTTTGTTCTCCGTTGCGCCGAGCCCTGCCAGATATTGATATCGATGTGGAATCTGCCAGGCGGCTAGAAATCTATGACATGGTCTTTAAAAGATATGGCGATAACGATTGGACATCACCTACCAATCAATCACG
>CAYMNN010000060.1:0-4934 GCA_964391815.1 uncultured Candidatus Planktophila sp. | reverse complement strand
GTTGATTACTTACGCCACCGGCAACAACGCCCGCATACGTCATAACAATTCCTGTAACCAAATAAGCACTAACGCTAACGCCTTCTGTTGGTGAAACCAGGTCAATAATTAATGATCCAACTAATTGCCCGCCTACACTGAACAAAGTGAATGTTAAGACGCCCAAGTGCTGAACAATGGTTGAGGTAAAGGCAATATAGATGACGCCAATTACTCCGCCGGTGTAAATCCACCAGGGCCCACTTGGCAAAGGTGACAGTTCATTCTTACCAAGAATTAAACCAGCAATGATCAAAACAAGTAGAAAAGTTGTTCCTGTCATAAAGTTCAAAAGAGAAGTCGTAAAACTTTGTTTTGAATACTCATTGATCTGCCCATTTAATGCACGCTGAACTCCGACAATGGCTCCAGCTATTCCGCCCGCAGTCACTGCCAGCATTGATAAATCGTTGGCATCGATGCGATCCCAGACTGATACCAACACCGCTAGAACAGTTAAAACAGCCGCTAATACGCGTCTTGGGGAAATCAGTTTCTTGCCACCGCCAGTTAGACCAATGCGATCAACAATCAATGACATTGCAGTTTGTCCGGCAATGGAAGCCACAGAATAAATCGCCACACCAATAAGCGGAACGATCTGGGTTTGAATTGCCACAAAACTGCCACCAAGGGCTCCGGCAAACAACTTCCAACGTGCGATTTCCTTGTTGGCTACTGATTGGCGCAGGTTCTTGATTCCCTCTTTTATCTTTGTATTAAAAAGCGTGATGATAAAAATAATTACCAGCCCAGAACCAAAAGACACCAGAGCTGCCTGTAAACCGTTATCTAGCCGATGGGAAAGTTCACCATTTGCACGCGCTTGTAAAGCAATCATTGCCCCCGACAAAGCTGCAAGTAAATCTAAGCGCATAAAAAATCCTAACTTAGCTTTCAAGTGAAAGAGTGACCTGCAGCCATTCTTCCTCTAACTTTGTGGCCTCTGCAGTTAAAGCCGCTAGCTCTGTTGCGATTGCTACCAAGCGATCGGCATCAAAGGCTGCACTTTCCTGTTCAGCAGTTAAGGCTGCAATCGCCGAATTACATTTTTCCATCTGGCGTTCAAGTCGAACTAAATCCTTTTTTAATTGTCGTTGTTCTGCAGCATTAGAACTCTTTTTTTCTTTGGTTGTAGTTGTTACCACTGACAATGTTTCTGCGCGTTGTTCAAGATACTCATCTACTCCCCTAGGCAAATCTCGAACTTTCTTATCCCCCAACAAGCCAACAAAGCGATCGCAAACACGTTCTAGGAAATACCTATCGTGCGAAATAACAATCAAGGTTCCGCCATAGCTATCTAGTAGATCTTCAAGTTCGGTAAGGGTTTCGATATCAAAATCATTTGTCGGCTCATCTAGCAGTAAGACATTTGGACTATCCATGAGTAATCGAGTTAGTTGTAAACGTCGCTTTTCGCCACCAGATAAATCACCCACCGGAGTCCATTGGGATTCACGATCAAAACCCAAACGCTCACACAACTGAGAAGCTGAAAGTTCGCGTCCACCGCCGATTTCGACCCGATTTGCCACCTTTTCAACGGCTTCCAATACGCGCCAGGTTGGATCAAGTTCATCTAGGTGCTGGGTCAAAAACGCTGCTTTAACGGTTACGCCTGTAACTAGTTTTCCTGCAGTCGGTGCAATCTCACCCGTTAAGGTTTTCATTAATGTTGTTTTTCCAGCACCATTTACACCGACAACACCGATTCGATCCCCTGGTCCAATATTCCAATACAGATCATCAATTAATTCTTTATCGCCTAGTTTTACCTGAAGATGGTGTGCTTCATAAACGGTTTTGCCAAGGCGGTTCAGCGCAAACTTGAGCAGTTCGCCTTGATCGCGTGGTGCTGGTTCATCTGCAATCAAAACATTTGCTGCATCAATACGAAACTTCGGTTTGGATGTTCGAGCTGGTGCTCCACGGCGCAGCCACGCAAGCTCTTTCTTGATCAACATGTTGCGACGTTGATCCATTACCGCTGCTTGACGGGATCTTTCAGCTTTAGACAAAACAAAAGCGCTATATCCACCGTCGTACTCTTCAACCTTACCTTCTACAACTTCCCACGTTCTATCTGTAACCGCATCTAGAAACCAGCGATCGTGCGTTACTACTACAACTGCTAAACCTCGACGATTGTTAATGTAAGTTGCAAGCCAAGCAACACCTTCTACATCTAAATGGTTAGTTGGTTCATCCAGCAAAATCAGATCTAATTCGTTGATAAGCAGTTTTGCTAAACCAACTCGTCTGCGTTCTCCGCCAGAGAGCTGACCGAACTTGCGATCAAAGATGTGATCATCAAAACTTCCGAATAACCCAGTAAATACTTCACGGATGTTTGGATCACTTGCCCATTCATGTTTTGCCGCAGCACCTAAAACAACTTCTCCGACCTTACTTTCAGGATTTGCAAGATCAACTTGAGACAACAAACCAATCTTTGCTGAATTTGATTTAGTTACTCGCCCCGAATCTGGTGGTTCAATACCAGCCATAACTTTCATTAATGTACTTTTGCCCGAACCATTGCGGCCAACAATTCCGATTCGATCGCCTTCGGAGACGCCAAGTGAGACGCCTACTAATAGCTCTTTGATATCAAAGGCTTTAGAGACATCTTCGATGTTTACAACATTGCGCGCCACGGTAGGAGAGCGTACCTTTCCCTCATGAAGGTAACTGACCGCCAATACGCTGAAGAGCTGGATAAAAAAGACCCATTGGCACATTTCAAATCCCAATTTGTCATTGGCGACCCACAGATGTGTTATCTCGATGGAAATTCTTTAGGCCGTTTACCTAAGGCAACCATCACCGCCATCAATGACTTTATGACCAAAGAATGGGGTCCCGAGGTTGTTACTGGTTGGAGCCACTGGGTCGATGAAGCCCAACCAACTGGAGATTTATTAGGCGAAGCCGCACTGGGTGCTGCAGCTGGACAAGTTTTGGTGTGCGATACAACGTCAGTTAATTTCTATCAATTATGTCTTGCTGCAATTCATGCGCGACCAGGTCGCAAAACAATCATTACTGATGCAGCAAATTTTCCAACCGATCGTTACATCTTGGATGGAATTGCAAAGCAGTTTGGTTTAAACCTAGTCATTATTGATAACGAAGATCCAGCAATTGCTCAGCATGAGCGAATCACTACTGAAGTCCTTGCACCATATTTAAATGATGATGTCGCACTGGTGACGTTAGAAGTTATTCAATACCGATCTGGTGCTCGCACTGATATCAAATCAATTACCGATCAAGTCCGTGCAATTGGTGGTTTAGTTGTGTGGGATGCAAGCCACGCAGTTGGTGCTATCGAATTAAACCTTGATGCTAACGGTGTTGATCTGTGCGTGGGTTGTACTTATAAGTATGGAAACTCAGGACCTGGTTCGCCTGCTTGGTTGTATGTTTCCAAGCGAATCCAAAAAGAACTACAGGTTCCGATTCAAGGTTGGTTTGCCCAAGATGCTCAGTTTGAAATGGGACCAATCTTTGAACGTTCACAAACTATTCGCGGATTCCAAATCGCTAGCCCGTCTTTAATGGGAATCCGCTGTGTCCAAACAGCTTTTTCAATGATTAAAGAGGCAGGTATTGATGCGATTGCGCACAAAGCTGCCGTTGGAACACAGATGATGATTGATCTATACGACGCGTGGTTGGCACCGCTGGGTCTTGAACTAAACACATCCCGTGATCCAAAGCAGCGTGGTGGACATATTTCCTTGGTTCATCCAGATGCCGCACAGATTTGTGTTGCTATGCGCACCATGAGCAATGTGATTCCTGATTACCGCACACCTAATTCAATTCGATTAGCAATTTCTCCACTTCCGACTTCTTATGTTGAAATCTGGGATGGTTTCGAACGTATGCGTGATCTAGTGGCATCTGGCCGCTATAAAGAGGTTAAAGAAGGTGGTTCACGAGTCACATGAGCGAAAACTTTGATTCCGCACTTACCTACACCTCTTATTTAGCTGTTGATGAACTTTTAAAGCTGCAGCGTCCGCTGTCAACAGGCCCAGAGCATGATGAAATGTTGTTCATCATTATTCACCAAACATATGAATTATGGTTCAAGCAGTTAATTCATGAGTTCCAAGAAGCACAGCGTGCAATGGAAGCTGGTGATTCCCATTATTCATTAGCAATTCTTGGACGCATTAGAACTATCTTGAAAGTCTGTGTCACACAGATCGACATTTTAGAAACTATGACTCCGTTGCAATTTAATTCATTCCGTTCTTATTTATCTTCATCTAGTGGTTTTCAATCAGCACAATTTAGAATGGTTGAAGCTTTACTTGGTCGCCGTGATGAAAAAATGGCCGGACACCTACCCGTAGATATTCAGGAACAAATAAAAGAAATCACCGTTAAGAATTCTGTGTGGGATTCTGCCCTTGTCTATATTGCAAAACGTGGGCACAAAATTCCTACTGATGTTCTTAATCGTGACAAGCGCATTGCTTATGTGGCAAATAAAGATGTGCAAGAAGTGTTGCTCGATGTTCACCGCACAGATCCCGAATCTGCGATGGTGTGCGAACGCCTGGTAGATATCGATGAAGGCCTACAAGAATGGCGTTACCGCCACGTAAAGATGGTTGAAAGAACTATCGGACACAAGATGGGAACCGGTGGATCAAGCGGTGTTGCTTATCTATCCAGCACGCTCTTTAATCCAACTTTTCCTGATTTATGGGAAATCCGCTCTAGTTTTTAACTTGGTAAACCAGCAATAACAATCTCGGACAACGGCTTACGAGTGCGTGGTGCAATTTCGCGATCATAAGCTGGGCCTTCTAATTGATCCGCTGGTGCTTGTTTTCCGATTGCCATAATCACGATAGGCGCAGCGCCACCAAACA
>CAYMNN010000059.1:0-5093 GCA_964391815.1 uncultured Candidatus Planktophila sp. | reverse complement strand
TCCCTATTGAATCCGCCGAAGGTTTTATTCGCCAAGTTATCGGTTGGCGCGAATATGTAAACGGTATGTACTGGTTCCTAGGTTCTGATTACCGGGATAACAATCAATTAAAGGCCACCAGAAAACTGTTGCCGCTATTTTCAGATCCCAACGCAACCCAGATGAACTGCATCAAACAAACCGTTACAGACATCAATGATCGCGCCTGGGTTCATCACATCCCCCGCTTAATGTTGCTGTCTAACCTGGCATTAATCACGGGCACTAACCCGCAAGCATTTCTAGATTGGATGCGCGAAGTCTTTATCGATGCATCCGAATGGGTAATGGTTCCCAACGTTATCGGCATGGGCGTGCACGCAGATGGCGGACAAATGATGACTAAGCCATATGCCGCAGGCGGTGCCTACATTTCTCGAATGTCTAATTACTGCAAAGGGTGCCAATACAACCCCAAGCTGCGCACCGGTGAAACGGCTTGTCCTTTCACAACCTTGTATTGGGATTTCTTAGATCGCCACAAAGAAACATTTGCCAAAAACCACCGCATGAGCCAGCAAGTATTTGGTTTAAACCGTTTATCTGATCTACCCGAACTTCGTGAGCGCGCTCAGGAAGTTTTAAAAGGCCTCGAGAAAGGTAAGATTTAAAAGGTCAAATGCAGTTACTTGCTCTGGTATTTTTTAAAGTTTTTTCCTCCATCACTCGAAGAGTAAATTACGCTACCCATTACAACTGCAATCAGCTGTGAGGATTGAGTAATTGTTCCGATTTGAGAAGGTAGCGTCGTTAATTTCTTCCACGATGAGCCCGAATCAGTAGATCGATACAAAACCTTGCCCGAAGATGCAATCAAGCTACCTTTAATCCAATCAATAGATTCGATAGGAAAACTGGTTTTCACGTGATTGCTCGTCTTAAATGCATCGGTTGAGCGATACAACTTGCCTTCCCTTACACCCAAGACAGAGGCCTTACCCTTGGGATCTGGTGCGATGTCCAAGAAGGTATTTACTCCGCGTTTAACCCAGCTTTTTCCACCATTGCCTGAATACATCAACTGACCTGACCCTGAATCACCGCCATAAATATCTTCGCCTGCAGTTTCAAGTGTATGGAAATCAACTTGGCCAGTAAGGGAAACCTTTTTCCAGGTAGCTCCACGATCTGTCGTAATTAAAAGACCAACAGGCTCTGGCAGTTTTGATCCGCGACCAGGGTGACCACTTGCGTAGAAACCCTTATTCGATACGGCCAGCCCCATCACATCAAATCGCTCTGGGCCCATCCGTTTAACAGTTTTCTCATCAAGGTACCGATACAAACCCTCGTGAGTGCCAAGAATTATTTGATTTCCCACAGCCCTGACACTGTGAATGTGTGAAAGTGAACCAATACTTTCTCCCGAAGCAAATGCATTGGGGCTGCTTAAAGTAAGAAGAGACAAGATCAAAATAGAAACTTTTTTCATCACTACACCCTTCCAGCAAATGGCATCATTCCCGGCATACTGTAAATATCTGAATAACGAAGGCCCTTCTTGGTAGAACGAGCTTCCCACATCATTCCGTTACCTGCATAAATAGAAATATGGTGAATTGTGCTGATCGTTCCCTTGTATGAATAAAAGAGCAGATCTCCTGGTTCCATTTCAGCAAGTGGAATCTGTTTTGTATATGTGTAATACAACCCAGAGTTAAGTCGGTCCCAAATTGGCCAACCTAAACCTGCAGATTTATAAGCTGCATAAACAAGCCCAGAGCAATCGAATGTGTTCGGGCCTTCATCTCCCCAGACATATGGTTTCTTTGCCAGAACCTGTCGCTTTGCAAATTCCACAGCTTGTAATCGTTGAGCCTGTGTTGTACGAGAACTCTTGGCACCGGTTGGCCCCCCAGTTCTCCAGATTTTTGCCTGCCCAGTTACTTTCGTAGCCTCGGTCGCGCGTGTTTCCTCCAGAATTGCAAGCTGTCGGCGTTGTTCTAAAGTGATGCGTACTCTCTTAGCCGAGGCTAAATCGCGCTGCAATTTGTCTTGGACAGCTTGTAATTTATCAACCTCTTTTTGTTGCTCTGCGCGAGCATCATCTGCTTCTTTTTTAGCATCTGCAACACGAATTGTGACAACTCTTTGCTCCTCACGAGCCGCATCAGCAACAATTTTGGCTTTTTGAGCTTTTTCTTCAGCTGACTTGAATCGCACTAATGCTGTTTTATTAGCTGCTCCTAAATTATCCAAAGTTGAAATTCGATCAACCAACTCTTGAGGCCCTCTTGCATCAAGCAACATCTCGATATCGGTCAGTCCACCCCCGGTTCGATATGCATGCACTGCCAGTTTTCCGATTTCACGGTGCGTAAAGGCAACAGAGGCAACTGCTTCTTCATATAATTTTGTCGCAGCCAAAGACTTAACCGTGGCTCGAGCTAATTCATTTCGCGCGGCAAAATATTTAGCCTCTGCTGCTTTGGAAATTGCAGTTAATGCCCTTAAATTCCCACGTGCTTTTTCAAGTCGTTTAAGTGCATCTGCTGCAGCTTTTTTCTTAGCGGCCTCAGCTTTTTTGGCTGCCTCAATCTGTGCAAGGGATGGCTTGTGATTTGTGGCATTACCCATTGCAGGAGGCACAATCATAATAATTGCCAATAAAAGAATTAATTTTCTCATTGAATTTTTATTCCTCATTACAAGCGACGTGCTCCGACAAATGGTTTCTTGCCAAACATGGTTACAAACTTAACAACCTCGACTCTTTTTCCTGGCCGAGGAGCTTGAACCATTTTTCCCCCACCCATGTAGATAGAAACGTGGCTGATTGGTTTTCCAAAAAACAATAAATCACCTGGTTTTAAAGAAGATACGGGAATATTCTTTCCATACTTAACTTGTATCCGGGATGAGTGAGGTAATGAAACACCCGCCTTTTGAAATGCTCGCATTGTTAACCCTGAACAATCCCAACGCGTTGGCCCAGCGGCTGCCCACACATAAACATCGCCGACCTGAGCCAGGGCGAATTTCAGTGCAATTGAACCTCGAGAGTTATCGCCCTTATAGCTTTGAGCGTATTTTTTAGAATCATTGAGGATCTTGTTTTCTCGAGCAGCTTCTTCCCTGGCCAACCTCTCTCGATCCTCTTTTTTTAGCCCATTTAGAATTTTTTGTGCAGCAGCTAAGTCCTTTTTGGCTTCACTAACTTGTCGATTTAATTTAGCGCGCTCTATTTTTAATAAAGAAGTTTTATCCTCTACAACCAATTGGGTAGCCTCAACATTTTGCTTCTTCAGTACAAATTGACGCAACTGTTCTGCATATTGCCTTGAAACAATGTCTAAAACACCGGCATCAGATAAATACCTGGACGGATCGGATGAGAAAAGAAGATCCAATCCCTTACCTAATCCTGAGCTGGTGTATTCAGAAATCGCTATCTTTGAAAGAGTTAGTCCAGCAGCATCTAGCTCTTTGCGCAGCTCTGTTTCTCGACTTTCCAGAATGGCGGTCTGTCTTTCCAGTTCTTTAATCCGAATATTGGCTTCATTAGCTGCTTCAAATTTTTCTGCCGCCAAAGTACGCAAGCGGTCCACCTCACGTTGCACACTGGCAACAGTGGGGGCAGCCCAACTATTGCTAGGTGTTAACCCCAGCAATAGAAGTAAAACAATAATAAAAACAGGCATGGTAAAACCTTTCTCGCAATAAATGGACAGTGGCGAGAAAGGCTTAGATTCTGTAGATACCTAACTGTGGCAATGAAAGTGTCAGATTAAAGGAATGTTTTCGATGAAAAGCAATGAGACCAACCTTTAGGGATGAAACACTTTCTTTATAAGAACGATCGGTGATCTTTAGCAGGAATTTTCCACCCAGAAGTAAGACTAAATAAAAGATACCGAC
This sequence comes from uncultured Candidatus Planktophila sp., assembly GCA_964391815.1. Classification (GTDB taxonomy): domain Bacteria; phylum Actinomycetota; class Actinomycetes; order Nanopelagicales; family Nanopelagicaceae; genus Planktophila. Next base: position 1,196 of record CAYMNN010000059.1, on the reverse strand, counting down.
ACAAATCTCGGTCAAGAGTGAACTGCTCGCTATTCCGTGCGTGGCAGGAGGGGCATGATGATGATCCCCGTGTGATGCATGAACCGCAGTTGCAACTACTGGAATATCTGCAGCTGGTTGGTCATGACAGGCCTTTGCAACCACAACAACGGTACTTACCAGGGTAAAGAAAATGAGGGCAGCACCAACAACTTTGGTGAGCACACTTCGATTTTTTACCATGTCGAATTCTAACAACCATGGTGTTATTTGACCCTCTTAAGACAGGCTGAAGTTCCCAATAAGTTCCCATAGACTGCACGTATGAGCGCACTTTTTGATCCATTATCGATCGGCAACGTTGAATTCTCAAACCGCATTTGGGTTTCACCTATGTGCCAGTACATGGCCAAAGATGGCTTTGTCGGTCAATGGCACGAAGTTCACTTAGGCTCCTTTGCAACTGGTGGCACCGGCTTGATCATGGTTGAAGCAACAGGTGTTGTCCCAGAAGGTCGCATCTCAATTGGTTGTCCATCAATCGAAGATGGTGCACATGCACACGCCTTTAAATCAATGATCGACTTTGCTCATGGCCACGGCGTAAAGATGGGAATCCAATTAGCCCACGCAGGTCGCAAAGCCGGAACCGCTTTACCGTGGGCAGATCACAAGATGGCCACACCCGAAGAAGGTGGCTGGCAAGCCGTTTCATCATCTGCAATCGCCTTTGAAGGTTATCCAGTACCACGTGCATTAACTGTTGAAGAAATCCAGCAATTAACTAAAGATTTTGCAGCTGCTGCAAAGCGCGCAGTAGAAGTTGGCTTTGATGTTATCGAATTGCACGGCGCGCACGGATACCTGTTCCATCAGTTCTATTCACCGTTAGCAAATACAAGAACTGATCAATACGGTGGATCATTTGAAAACCGCACACGTTTCTTGATTGAAACCGTTGACGCGGTAAAGGCTGCAATTCCTGCCGGCACACCATTATTTGTTCGCATCTCTGCAACTGACTGGGTTGATGATGGCTGGAACTTGATTGATTCAGTCGAACTATGCACGCAGCTAAAGGCGCACGGCGTGGACCTTGTCGATGTTTCAACTGGTGGAAATGTTCATAACGCACCTATTAAGGCAACCCCAGGTTTCCAGGTGCCTTTTGCAACAGCTATCCGCAAAGAAACCGGCATCATGACAACAGCAGTTGG
>CAYMNN010000058.1:0-5127 GCA_964391815.1 uncultured Candidatus Planktophila sp. | reverse complement strand
TTATTCCCATTCAATGGTGCCAGGTGGCTTGCTTGTTACATCAAGAACGACTCGGTTTACCTGGCGAACCTCGTTGGTTATGCGTGTAGAAATCTTTTCTAGGACATCGTAAGGCAGGCGTGACCAATCTGCCGTCATGGCATCCTCAGAAGAAACTGGGCGTAAAACAATTGGGTGTCCATAAGTGCGGCCATCGCCCTGTACGCCGACGCTTCGAACATCGGCCAAAAGAACAACTGGACACTGCCAAATCTGGCGATCTAACCCAGCAAACTTTAACTCTGCTCTCGCGATTGCATCAGCTTCGCGCAATACCTCTAAACGTTCTTGCGTTACTGCACCAACAATTCGAATTCCTAGACCTGGTCCTGGAAATGGTTGACGCCACACGATCTCTTCAGGCAATCCAAGTTCTAAACCAACCTGTCGCACCTCATCTTTGAACAGGGTACGAAGTGGTTCTACTAATGTGAACTGCAGATCATCAGGTAAGCCACCAACATTGTGGTGTGACTTAATGTTTGCCGTCCCAGTTCCACCACCTGATTCGACAACATCTGGATACAAAGTTCCCTGCACTAGGAATTCCACATCAGCCTCGGATGCAATTTCACGAGCAGCTGATTCAAAAGAACGAATGAATTCGCGTCCAATAATTTTTCGCTTTTCTTCGGGATCGGTTACATCCTTTAGGGCATCTAGGAATTGCTTTTTCGCATCGACCACGACCAATTGGACTCCGGTTGAAGCCACAAAATCACGTTCTACTTGTTCAGCTTCACCTTTGCGCAACAAACCATGATCGACAAATACGCAGGTTAATTGATCTCCAACGGCCTTTTGAACGATTGCAGCTGCAACCGCTGAATCGACTCCGCCTGATAATCCACAAATAACTTTTTTACTGCCAATTAATTCTTTGGCTTTTGCGATTTCAGTTTCAGCGATATTTGCCGTTGTCCATGTTGCATCACACTTGGCAATATTTACTAGCCAATTACTAAGGATTGCCTGACCGTATTCGCTATGCAGAACCTCTGGGTGGAATTGAACGCCAGCAAATTGCGCGGTTTCATTTTCAAAAGCTGCAATAGGCGTATCTGCCGTTGCCCCACTTACTGTAAATCCAGGTGGAACTTGTGAAACCGCATCGCCATGTGACATCCATACCTTTTGCTGGGCAGGTAGTCCTGCAAACAACTTAGAAGTTGTCACGACTGTTGTATCTGTACGACCAAATTCGGATTTACCAGTTTGCGTAACAACGCCACCAAGTGCCACCGCCATGGCTTGAAAGCCATAACAAATACCAAAAACCGGAACACCTAAAGTAAAGATTTCAGCATCAAGTGCTGGAGCATTTTCTGCGTAGACGCTGGAAGGTCCGCCAGACAAAATGATTGCCGCTGGGTTCTTGGCTTTTACTTCGGCAGCGGTGATTGTTGATGGAACAATTTCAGAGTACACATGTGCTTCGCGAACACGTCTAGCAATTAATTGTGCGTACTGTGCACCAAAATCAACGACTAGTACTCCGCGCGTTTCAGCCACGATGAATAAGAACCTCTACGCGCTGGAACTCCTTAACATCTGAGTAACCACACGTTGCCATCGCACGACGTAGGGCTCCAAATAAGTTCATGGAGCCATCTGATGTGTGTGAAGGTCCCAGCAAGATTTCTTCAAGAGTTCCAACAGTTCCAACATTTACGCGCTCACCACGTGGAAGAACTGGGTGGTGTGCTTCTGATCCCCAGTGCCATCCAAGACCTGGTGCTTCAACCGCTTTAGCTAACGGTGAACCCATCATTACTGCATCCGCGCCACATGCAATCGCTTTTGCAATATCGCCGCTACGACCCACTGAACCATCTGCAATGACATGAACATAGCGTCCGCCTGATTCATCAAGGTATTCACGGCGAGCAGCTGCAACTTCGGCAACTGCAGATGCCATAGGAACTTCTACACCTAATACTTTACGTGTTGTATGTGTTGCACCGCCGCCAAATCCAACTAGAACTCCAGCTGCTCCGGCACGCATCAAGTGAAGGGCAGCTGTAGAAGTTGCAACCCCGCCAACAATAACTGGCACATCTAGTTCGTAAATAAACTTCTTAAGGTTAAGCGCTTCATCTGCTGCGGCAACGTGTTCTGCAGAAACAGTTGTTCCGCGAATAATGAAGATATCTACACCCGCAGCAATTACTGCTTTATGGAATTCAGCGGTGCGCGCAGGTGACAAGGAAGCTGCGACAGTTACTCCAGCCTCACGGATTTGCTGGATTCGCTCTTTAATCAACTCTGGACGAATCGGTGCGGCATAAATTTCCTGCATGCGCTTAGTGGCGTGCTTGTCAGGCATAGACGCAATTTCGCCCAGCGGAATTCGAGGATCGTCATAACGAGTCCACAATCCTTCAAGGTTGAGAACACCAAGACCGCCAAGTTTTCCGATTGCGATTGCCGTTTCTGGAGAAACCACTGAATCCATTGGGGCTGCAAGCATTGGTAAATCAAATTTGTAGGCATCGATCTGCCATGTGGTTGAAACATTTTCAGGATCACGAGTACGGCGACTAGGAACGATGGCGATGTCATCAAAGGAATAAGCGGTGCGAGCGCGTTTTCCTGGGGCGATTTCGATGTTGTTCATTAGCGGCCCTTCTTCTGATAGTTCGGTGCATCGGCAACATGTGCCACATCGTGTGGGTGGCTTTCTTGTAAGCCTGCTGCGGTAATTTGAATCAAACGACCTTCTCGGCGAAGCGTCTGAATATCAGGTGCTCCTGCATACCCCATGCCTGATCGCAGGCCACCTACTAATTGATGAACGACTTCGGCTACAGAACCTCGGAAGGCAACTTTGCCTTCGATGCCTTCAGGAACCAGTTTGTCTTCAGACAAAACATCATCCTGCATGTAGCGATCCTTGGAATATGACTTTTGTTCACCGCGAGATTGCATGGCACCTAGTGAACCCATGCCGCGATATGCCTTGTACTTAACTCCGTTAATCTCAATTAGTTCGCCAGGAGATTCTTCACATCCTGCAAGCAGTGAACCCAGCATCACTGAATTAGCACCGGCAACTAAAGCCTTAACAATGTCACCTGAATACTGCAAACCACCATCGGCAATTAAAGGAATTCCGGCTTTGTTACATGCCTTTGATGCTTCCAAAATTGCAGTTACTTGTGGAACTCCAACACCTGCAACAACTCGTGTTGTACAAATAGAACCTGGACCAACGCCCACCTTTACCGCATCTGCACCTGCGTTAATCAATGCCTGAGCACCGGCACGTGTAGCGACATTGCCGCCAATGATTTCAGTCGTTGGAGAGAACTTTTTGATTCGGGCGATCGAATCCAGAACTGCCCGATGATGACCGTGTGCGGTATCGACTACAACAACATCAACGCCTGCTTCGATCAAAGCTTGTGCGCGAGCAAAACCGTCATCGCCAACACCAACGGCAGCTCCAGCTAAACCAACATTCTTAACAAGTTTGACGTGAGTAACTTGGGCTTCAATTGCCAGGTTGCGGTGGATGATTCCGATTCCGCCGGCCTTTGCCATGGCGATCGCCATTTCAGATTCTGTGACAGTGTCCATCGCTGAAGAAACCAACGGAACTGCAATAGAAATATTTCGCGTTAACTGGGTAACTGTGCTGACTTCGGAAGGAACTACATCTGAAGCATCTGGCAAGAGCAATACATCATCGTAGGTAAGTCCAAGCATTGCGACTTTGTCGGTATCGCTCATCTGGCCTCCTTGATTAATTAAGGCCAAAGTCTATCGGGGCTTTAGAGCCCTACTGCACGCTCGATTTCAGCGCAGGCTTGCGATAAATCGTTGACATGGGTTACTGGACAATCAGAATTGACGCCCCAACCCGGACCTCCGATGATGACCCGAGGTGCTGGGCGCACAGCTGGAATGTCTGTGTAAAAACGTGGTTCACCATTGCGAGGCAATTGCGCCCACAAAAATACTGCTGGTGGGGCTGAACGTGTAATCACGCCATTGAGCGCTTCTAAAGGAGTTCGTGCTCCCAAGAAATAAGTCGAAATATTCTTTTCTGCCAATGCAGATGCCAAAGCATGTAAAGCTAATGAGTGCATTTCTTCGCCTACTGATGCCAGCAGAACTGGGCGCGGATTACATGGTTCAGCGATATCTGAAGTTCGCTCGCGCAAAACTGATTTCAGAATCTCTGTTAGCAAGTGCTCTACTTCAATACCTGTTTTTGTTTTTTCCCAATCCTCACCGATTAAAAACAAAAGCGGAACAATAACTTCAGACCACGAAGCAATGACGCCATGCTTATCAATGTCTTTTCGCAAGGCATCTTGAACGAAAGTTTTATCTAACACTTTAGAAGCTGCATACAGTGCTTCAACTAGTTCTTCGCGAACTTCAAAGTTATCAATGATGTGGTCAACCGAAATCTGGCCCTTGAAATCTTTTGCTTGCTCGGCTGCCTCTGCTGGTGCCACACCTGCCGTAATCAACTTTCGCATCGCGGTCAGAATGGCTAGATCTTCTGGGCAGTAGCGTCGATGCTCGCCAGCCTCGTGGGCTGAAGGGCCAAGGCCATATCGGCGGTCCCAGGTTCTAAGGGTTGCTGGAGCCACACCTATGCGGCGAGCGACCGCGGCAACGGTCAATAGCTCCTCTTCCATGGGGCTATCGTGTCGTGAAGTGGCCCAACTCACCACCTGAAATCGACTTTTGAACAACTTTTGGCGCGGAAATACTTGAACAACCTATGGCGCGGTTGTAGAGTATGGGCATGGCCGAAATATCACGCTTACCCCGCCCCGTTGCAGATGAATGGGAGTGGCAGTACCAAGGTGCATGCCGCGATCTTCCTTCTGAGATGTTTTTCCATCCGGATGGAGAGCGCGGTCCACGCCGACGCAATCGCGAGAACACAGCAAAAGCTGTCTGTGCCTCTTGTCCGGTAATCGCTGCCTGTCGTGCGCACGCACTTGCAGTCCAAGAGCCATATGGAATTTGGGGAGGTCTATCTGAAGATGATCGCCTAGCAATTCTTGGCAAGGACATCACACCAGATATTTCACACGCTTCATAAGGTTCCTTCTCATCGAGGATATG
>CAYMNN010000057.1:0-5273 GCA_964391815.1 uncultured Candidatus Planktophila sp. | reverse complement strand
GCATAAAGTTCTTGCCTATCTACGGCAACTCCAGCGAATATTTCAACTTGAGAAATACCTTGATGGATCAAAAGATCTAACCCGTCGATCACCAGATTTTCCGATTGTGCCCAGACCTTCGAAAGGGCGGTTGGCCAAGGGTTGTACAAAACTTCAAAGAATGCACCACGCGGGTTTTTTACATTTCTAACAAAATAATCTGCAGCATTCTGTGGCGTCGTATTGATGACCAAATCCGCAATGTTGATTTGTTCTGTTAGCTCCCAGGGCAAGTAAGTGACATCGGCCCAGCTTGCTTGATTCATTGCATTTATTCGATCGGGGTTTCGACTCACCACCAAAACCGATTTCGCAATTTTTGATACTGAGGCAACGGCTGCGCGGGCAGTAGCTCCTGCTCCGATGATGACCACGGTTTCGATTTCTTTAACACCGTGCATATCGAGTGAAAAATCAAAACCAACAACGTCGGTACTGGTAAGGCTCCAAACACCATCAGTTAGTAACAAAGTATTGCCAGATGTAATTCGCTGTGCAATGTCAGATATCACATGCGAAACAGAAAGCGCTTCTTCCTTCAAAGGCATCGTTAGCGACAGCGCATTCTTGTCTGTTTTGCTAAGAAAATCTTGAAACTGTCCAGACTTAACTTCGACCGCTTCATATCGAGCTTGGACACCAAGATATTCGTAGGCCAATGAATGAAGAAGCGGACTCAATGAATGAGTAATCGGTGAACCAAGAACCGCTGCATTGATCACTTGAAAACACCAGCCTTTCGATTCTTCGTATATTCCAGCTTCCAGGTATTGAACTGATCAAAATCTGAAGTGAATCTAGTGTCGCCAGGGGCGACGGTGATGAAGTAAAGCCAATTTCCCTCGATAGGTTCAAGGGTCGCTTTCATCGCATCGCTTCCAGGGCTACAGATTGGTCCCGGCGGCAATCCAAACTTTCTATACGTGTTGTAAGCCGAGTTCACCATCGTAGATTTTTTGCTCAGGAAAATGTCACCGCGAGCTTGCATGATGAAATGGACAGTTGAATCCATTTGAAGTGGCATTCCGATTTTTAGACGGTTGTAAATCACTCTCGCAACCTTGGCAAAGTCTTCATTGGTGCTTTCAGCTTGAACAATAGATGCAATGGTCAACAACTGTTGTGCCGAAAATTCTTTATTTCCTTGAAGCAATTTACGACCGTAAGAATCAGCACTAAATCGATCAATCATGGCCTGTGCGGCCATTTCGGCAGATGTTCCTTCAGGGAAAGAATATTGAGCTGGAAAAATCAAACCTTCACTATTTGTAAAGCCCTTAGGAAGTTTGAGCGAAGAGAATGCTTTGTTGACCTGCGATTTGCTGAAACCGTACTCGACAAAAGCCTGTTGAACTTCACTCTTCCAAGCCCCCTCAGCGACTTTGATTAAATTTGGAATTCGATCAGGATCTAGAAGCTGTTCTAGTGCCTGACGTGCAGAAATTCCTAGAGTTAAGCGGTGACTTCCAGGTGCTACTTTCTCAGAACGCGAATCCCCTACCGCAACACGAAAGTAGGCTTCCGAAGACTTTGTTACTCCGGCTTTGAAAAGAATCGAAGCAATCTCTGAGCCTGTAGCCCCTTGTGGAATCTCAATAACAACTTCCGGCATACCTTGAACCGATTCAACTGCATCAAAATCTGGCGTACTGGCAGATTGAGAACGCACCAGAAACAGGGAGAAAGTAAAGAGGAAAATAACTAAACCGGCAGCCACGACTCTTTTTACTGAGCGCATCATTTTCTCTTCTCGAGATCTAGCGCAAACTCAAGAATTGAGACCGCTGCGGCCATATCAATGGATGCCTTCGAATCCTTCGCATTTTTGCCGGATTCTCGTAAGTTTCTGGCTGCACTTACGGTGGATAAACGCTCATCAATCATTAAAACTTCAACATCGGTAATTCCCCGTAAAAGATCGGCGAATTGCATCGCCTTTTCGGTAGCAAGACCATCCTGGCCACTTAATAATGCAGGACGTCCGACAAAAATTTGAACTGGCAAAATTTCTTCGAAAATCTGAGAAATACTCTTGTTTAAGTTTTTGTCGGTTGCCTTGAGAGTTGTCAACGGCGAGCAAATAATGGAATCAGCATCACTAGTTGCAACCCCAATGCGGACATCACCATAATCAAAGGCGATTCGACGTCCTCGTTGCATCAACTAACCAATAAGTGATTGAGAGATCGCGGCAATTGCATCCAATGATTTTGATGCATCGGTGCCTCCACCCTGAGCAAAATCATCTTTACCTCCACCGCCACCACCTAGAACGGTCGAGCCAATTTTTACTAGAGCCCCAGCCTTCACGCCCGCTGCCCGTGCTTGATCACTAACGGCAACGACAAGAACGGGTTTTCCATCGTTGTTGCTGAGTAACGCAACAACGCTATCTGAGTTTTGCGACCTAAGGTCTATTGCAATCTTACGAAGATCATCGCCTGACACCCCGTCAGTCATTACAGAGCCGATGAAGGTGTGGCCGTTTATTGTTGTTGCTGACTTAGCAAGATCACCAACTTGTGAAAGCGCCTGAGCAGAACGAACTGAGGCCAGCTCTTTTTCGATTTCCTTCATCTTGTTCAACATATCTGAAATACGTTCTGGTAACTCTTCAGTTCTTGATCCTTTAATCAATTCAGTCAGCGAATTGAGCAGAATGTGTTCACGAGCTAGGAACTTGTAGGCATCGATTCCTACAAGTGCTTCAACGCGTCGAACGCCAGCGCCAATAGATGACTCACCTAAAAGCTTTACAACACCTAATTGACCAGAGCGCGAAACATGCGTGCCACCACAGAGTTCGCGGGCCCAGTCTCCGACGCTAACAACACGAACGACGTCACCATACTTTTCGCCAAAAAGTGCCATCGCACCAATTTCCTTGGCTTTGGCCTGGGACATACTTTCTGCTGTTACCTCTAAGTTCTCTAGCAACAAAGTGTTAACGCGTGATTCCACATCGCTTAAAATTGAGGCCGAAACCGCGCCAGTTGCCGGGAAATCAAAACGGAATCGACCAGGTGCATTTTCAGAACCTGCTTGAGTCGCTGTTTCGCCCAGCACTTCTCTAAATGCTTTATGAACCATATGCGTTGCAGTATGGGCTCTAGAAATTGCCGCGCGTCTTTCGGAATCGATTTCCGCCAGAGCATCGGCTCCGACTTCTACTGTTCCATTGATTACTCGACCACGGTGCACCGATACTCCCGGCACTGGTGATTGAACATCATCAATTTCAATAACTGCGCCCGATGCAAAAGTGATTCGGCCGCCGTCAGCTAGCTGACCACCACCCTCGGCATAGAAAGGTGTTCGGTTCAAGATAATTTCTACATCATCACCTTCTGTTGCCGACGCTACGCCAACACCATCAACCAATACTCCAGTTAATTTAGCTTCAGAACTTACCTGCGTGTAACCAAGGAACTCTGTTTTTCCATTCTTATCTGCAATAGATCGATACACCGAGACATCCGTGTGACCAGATTTCTTTGACTTAGCATCAGCCTTAGCGCGATCCTTTTGTTCCTTCATTAAACGACGGAACCCATCTTCGTCAACGCTTAAACCTTCTTCTCTAGCCATTTCTAGAGTTAAATCAAACGGGAATCCATATGTATCGTGAAGTTTGAAAACATCTTCACCAGGTAAGACCGAACTCTTGCTCTTCTTAAGCGCTGCAGATGACAAATCAAAAATCTGCGTACCGCTCTTTAGAGTTTGCAAGAAACTTTCCTCTTCAGATGCACTTACCGCCAAAATACGATTCTTATCTGAAACAAGTTCTGGGTACTGGGGACCCATTGCACCGATCGCAGCAACCGTTAGTTCGGACATAACCGGATCCATAGAACCCAAAAGGCGCATATTGCGAATCGTGCGTCGCATCATCCGGCGCAAGACGTATCCGCGGCCTTCATTGCCGGGCGTAACTCCGTCACCGATCAACATGGCCGATGTTCGTGCATGGTCTGCAATAACACGAAGTGAGACATCTGATTTCTCAGATGTACCGTACTTAACTCCAGTTAACTCCGAAGCTCGGTTGAGGATTTGGATCGTGGTATCAATTTCATAAATGTTTTCGACGCCCTGCAATAGTGCTGCGGTGCGTTCAAGACCTAAGCCAGTATCAATACTTTTTGCTGGAAGTTCACCAAGAATTGGGTAACCATCTTTTCCGCCACCTGCGCCACGTTCATTCTGCATGAAAACCAGATTCCACACTTCCAGGTAACGGTTTTCGTCGGCAATTGGCCCACCTTCAACTCCATAAGCAGGACCACGGTCGTAATAGATTTCCGAACATGGACCGCAAGGTCCAGGAACACCCATTGACCAAAAATTATCCGCCATATCGCGGCGTTGAATACGTTCCTTTGGCACGCCAATTTTCTTATGCCAGATATCAGCAGCTTCGTCATCATCTAGATAAACGGTGACCCAAAGCTTTTCTTCAGGAAAGCCATAACCACCATCTGCGATTGGTCTGGTTAAAAGTTCCCACGCAAGGGCAATCGCTCCCTCTTTAAAGTAATCGCCAAAGGAAAAATTGCCGCACATTTGGAAAAATGATGCATGGCGCGTTGTTTTTCCGACTTCATCAATGTCCAAGGTGCGAACACATTTTTGAACTGAGGTCGCTCGCTTGTATGGCGGCGTTACTTCACCTAAAAAGTAAGGCTTGAACGGAACCATTCCAGCATTAACAAGCAGAAGATTTGGATCATCGGCAATCAGTGATGCGGACGGAACAACAGTATGGGTTAACCCTTGACGGTTGTCTGATTCAAAGAAGCGCAGCCAGCGCGAACGGATCTCGGCGGATTCCACTAGTTAGGATCACTCAGCCTTCTTCTTTTTCTTTGAGCGATCCTTGTTCAACTGAGCCGCTGAAAGAAGAGCGCCTGCAACCTTTACTGCAGAACCATTCTTGTTAATAAAACTTTGTGTAGCTTCTGAAACTTTCTCGCTCATCTCTTCAATATTCTTGCTGACACGATTGATGCTATGCAGCGGACCATTGACCAAAGTCACCGTCGTGTTGATTTCATCGATCAACGGAGCAGTCTCATCGGTTAACACCTTAAGCGATGCCTTAGCTTCATCGACTAAACGACCAACTCGGATAACCACATAAGCTATGGCTATCGCGATAACAGCTAGCGAAGAAGCCGCGATTATTGTTGCAATTCCACCTGGACCCATGTTGTTAGCCTACCTGAACCCTT
>CAYMNN010000056.1:0-5288 GCA_964391815.1 uncultured Candidatus Planktophila sp. | reverse complement strand
GCCCCAACTGGCTCGCGTGGAAGCGTCCTTAAGCGCCACCCTAATTCCTTCAAATGTTTATCAGCTTTTAAGTGATTGCACTTGTGGCATGCAGAAACAACGTTTTCCCAGTTATGTCCGCCGCCACGACTGCGCGGAATCACATGGTCAATCGATGTTGCAGGTGCTGAGCAATAAACACATCGGCCACCATCTCTGGCAAAAATTGCGCGACGAGAAAGTGGAACTGCATGTCGATATGGAATTCGAACAAACTTATTGAGTCGTACTACTGATGGCAAAGAAATCTGCCCGCCAGCAAAGCGTAAAACTTCGCCGGAATCTTCAACCATTGTTGCTCTGTGATTGAGAACCAAAATGAGCGCGCGACGATCTGTGATGACACCCAATGGTTCATAGGTGGCGTTTAGAACTAATGTGCGCGACATGCATCGCTCCCGATCTGGCGCGTGGCTCGCGCCGATTGGGTTATCTTGCACCAAAACACCCGACCGCGTGGGTATTTGATGAGGGCTTTTGGGTAAATATTTGGATACAGTCTTGTCATTATGAGTCAGACCCTGCGTGATTTTCTGGACTGGATGGCGGGTACTCCCCTTCGCGTTTTATCTATCGTGCTGGCCGCGATCCTGGTCCAAGCCTTTGGAACACGGGCAATCGCACGCGCAATGGCGAAGTTAGCTGCAGCCGATTTAGTTCCGGGACCTCGCAACATCGTTTCACGCCAAAAAGAGCGCGCAACCACTTTGGGTGGCGTGCTTACGGCAACACTTAAGTCAGCAATTTGGATTATCGCGATTGCAATGGCGCTAGGTGAGTTTGGTTTTGATTTAGGACCACTTATTGCATCAGCTGGTGTGGTTGGTGTTGCTCTTGGTTTGGGTGCGCAAACTTTGGTGCGCGATATTTTGTCCGGAATTTTTATGTTGATCGAAGATCAATATGGCGTAGGTGATTCAGTCTCTGTCTTAGACATTGAAGGTGTTGTAGAAAAGGTTGGCCTGCGCGTCACAACTGTGCGCGATGGTCAAGGCACTTTGTGGTACTTGCGCAATGGTGAAATTCTAAAGGTTGGAAATCAATCTCAATCTGGTTGATTGACTAGCGAATTCGCTGCCATCTCTAGATAAATCCAAAGTTCGGCCTTTAATGCGGCATCCATTTCGACGCCGTTAACTGCCTGGTGCATTGCATTTAACCACGCATCACGCGCAGCTTGGGTAATAGGAAATTCAGCATGACGCATTCGCAAACGTGGATGTCCGCGATTTTCTTGATACGTACTTGGTCCGCCCCAATATTGTTCTAGAAACCACTGCAAACGTTGGGCTGCACCTTTCATATCTGTTTCCGGGTACATCGGACGCAAGATTGGATCCGTAGCAACGACTGCATAAAACTGAGACACAAGATCTGCGAAGAACTTTTCTCCGCCTACTTGTTCATAAAAAGTGCTCATATCGGAAGGTTAATCTCATTACTTTGATTTGGCATCGATTTAAATCTGAGAGACATAACACCTAGTGCCAGCACTGGAACGGCAGCGAAGAAGCAGAGCCATCCATAACTAAGCGTTCCAATGATCACGCCCGCTAGCGCTCCACCTGCTGCACCCGACAAGTTCATAACTAAATCACTTGCACCTTGTGATGAGGCCTTAAATGTTGGATCAACACTTTCCGACAAAAGCGCGGAACCCGCGATCAAAGTGCATGACCAACCCAGACCTAATAAGAACAAACCAACACCAAGGGTGTACGCATCATCTGCACGAGCAAAGCCGGAAACAACAGTAGACAGCAGCAAGGTTGTAATTCCGATTTGGATTACTCGCACGCGACCTAAACGATCACTGAGGGCACCGACTAGTGGAGAAAAGGCATACATACCCAAAACGTGGATGCTAATTACTAAGCCAATAACTGTTAGCGTCACATCAACATGTGCCATGTGAACAGGAGTCATCACCATAACCGACACCATGGCAACGTGACCAACAGCAATAGCAAGAATCGCAAACAGGGCTTTGGGATTATTGCGAATATGTTTTAACGCTTTCTTGGTATCACCCTTTGCCAGCTTGGTCACTGATTCTTTGTTTGCAACCAAATAAGGATCTGGTCGAAGAAAGATTGCAATAACAATTGTTGCTAATGCCAAGGTTGTAGCAGAGATTAAATATGGCCCCACTAAACGTGGCAAATCAAAGCTTTCAGCTAAGTTTCCAGCCGGCTCCATCAGATTGGGGCCTGCTACAGCACCGATTGTTGAACCCCACACAACAAAGGACAGTTGCTTGGCACGGGTTTGATCTGTTGCTAAATCAATTGCCGCAAATCGTGCTTGATAACCCGCAGCAGATGCAGCACCAACCATGAAGGTCCCAAGCAACATTAAAAAGATATTGCTATGTGCCCCGCCAAGAATTGCAAACACCGAACCGATCGCACCTGCGGTGTAACCAACTGATAGCGCCAATCTGCGCCCGCCTTTTGCAGTTAATCGCGCCAGCGGCAAAGCTAAAGCTGCAGCCCCAAGAACCGCACTTGTTTGAGCAAGACCAGCCAAGGTTTCTGAATCAGTAATCGATGAAACAAGTAATGAACCAGCCGCAACAGTTCCGGCAACTCCAACACCACTTAAAACCTGCGCGCTAGCAAGAGTCCTTACGGTTCTATGTTGCAGCGCAGAATTTGGCATTATGGAATCAATCGCACCCAAACAGCTGTATCTGTTGGCAATGTGTGTCCGGTGACTGGACCACTTGCAACAAGAATCTGACTATTGCTTGGTAATTGAATTGGTGCACCGAAGTTGATGTAGCACGCGAAATCTCCTGGACGTTCGAAAGCGACAACATCTTTACCCGCTTCGATCCATTCCATTGGACCATCGCCAAGACCTGGCTCGGTCTTGCGAATTGCAAGTGCTTGGCGGTACATCGTCAGCGTTGAACCTTCAACACCATCTTGTGTATCAACTGCATACTTGCCCATCCATGGTGACTGTGGCAACCAGGTTTGATCGATCGTTAATGATTCATTGGTTGAGAAACCAAATCCACCTTTTGGATCAGATGACCAAGGCAGTGGAACACGACATCCATCGCGACCGCGATCTTGATAACCGCTCATCTTCCAGCGCGGATCAGTTAAGCGATCTTCAGGTAAATCGCGAACTTCTGGCAAAGCTAGTTCTTCGCCTTGATACAGATAAGTTCCGCCCGGAAGTGCCAGCGTCATCAAGGTTGCACTGCGTGCACGAAGAGTTCCGCGAGCAATGTTGAGCTTTGAAGCATCTCCTTGGCGAGACAGAGTTGTATCGCCGTGATTAGTTAAACCAAGATCCAAGCGATCAACAGAGCGCACAACATCGTGATTGTTAAACACCCATGATGTAGGTGCGCCAACTTCGGCTAACGCTTCGATTGAGTTATTAATCTTCTTTTTGATTTCTGCGGCTTCCCACAGTGTTGTTAGCATTTCAAAGTTAAATGAATTCTGAAGCTCATCTGCGCGAACATATCGAGCGATGCGAGAAGCTGGGCTTACCCATGCTTCAGCAACGGCCATGCGATCGCCTGGGTATGAATCAAAAATCTTGCGCCATGAACGATAGATATCGTGAACGCCTTCTTGATCCCAGAATGGTTTGTGTTCAGTTCCAAGCATCGTTGCAGTTGGATCGATGCGAATATCTGGCAAGCCAGCTTCTTTAACCATTCCATGTGCAACATCGATACGGAAACCATCTACGCCACGATCTAGCCAAAATTTCAAAACATCTTCTAGATGATCTTTAACTTCTTGGTTTTCCCAATTCAGATCTGGTTGTTCGACAGCAAATAAGTGCAAGTACCACTGACCTGGTGTGCCATCAGCTTCGGTAATCCGATGCCATGCTGGTCCACCAAATACTGCTTCCCAGTTGTTCGGCGGTAAATCTCCATTAGGTCCTTTGCCATCACGGAACATGTAGCGATCACGTTCTTTTGATCCTGGTTTTGCAGCTAATGCTTCTTTGAACCACTTGTGTTCACTTGATGTGTGGTTTGGAACGATGTCAACGATTAATTTGATTCCGAAATCATGTGCTTCTTTAATCAACTGCTCGGCTTGCGCCAAAGTTCCATAAGCAGGTTCGATATCCATGTAATCCGAAACGTCATAGCCATGATCGTGTTGTGGTGATGGATACCAAGGTGAAATCCAAATTGCATCAATTCCTAATGAATGCAAGTAAGGAAGACGTGAACGGATGCCTTCAACATCGCCGATGCCATCACCATTTGAGTCAGCAAATGAGCGTGGATAGATCTGGTAGGTAACTGCATCTCTCCACCAAGGGCGCTCTTCGCGTGAAGCTAGCGTGCTCATCATTACTCCGTTTCGAGGTACTTAGTGAGGAACTCTCGCTCTGTATCTGTAATAGGGCGAGACTTCTTTGTTTCCATGGAAACTGTTACTTGAACTGTCTTTACACGTGCCAAAAGTTCATCCCCATTTTTCATCACATACGTGACTCCAAATGATGAGTTTCCAATTGAATGAACCCAAATTTCGATATCAATGTAAATATCGCCTGCATAGATTGGTGCGATGAAATCAACTTCAGCACGGGCTACAACCATTTCGATCATCTTGGACCATGCATAACGAGCTTCTTGGGCATAGACCAAATAAGTTGCATTGTTGACATGACCAAATGCATCAAGGTCACCCCAGCGAACATACTGTTGTGTCTGAAACTTCATTAGCGAGTCAACTTTCGATATGTCATGCGGTGTGGGCGTGATGCTTCAGAGCCCAAACGCTCAATCTTGTTTGCTTCATAGCTTTCAAAGTTTCCTTCAAACCAGAACCACTTTGCATCGCCTTCGTAGGCCAAGATGTGTGTTGCTACACGGTCAAGGAACCAACGATCGTGAGAGATCACAACGGCGCAACCAGGAAATTCCAGAAGTGCGTTTTCAAGTGAACCCAAAGTTTCAACATCAAGGTCGTTTGTTGGCTCATCCAGCAGCAATAGGTTTCCACCTTGCTTAAGTGTCAGAGCTAAGTTCAGACGGTTGCGTTCTCCACCTGAAAGGATTCCTGCAGCTTTCTGCTGATCTGGGCCCTTAAAACCAAAGCAAGAAACGTATGCACGTGAAGGCATTTCGACCTGGCCGACCTTAATAAAGTCATTGCCATCTGAAACAACTTCCCATAATGATTTCTTAGGATCGATTCCACCGCGGCTCTGATCTACATATGAAATCTTTACGGTTTCACCGATCTTTACGCTGC
>CAYMNN010000055.1:0-5481 GCA_964391815.1 uncultured Candidatus Planktophila sp. | reverse complement strand
GTCGATGCTCCATTAGCTAGATCTTGTCTCATCCCTCTTGGAAAAGACTTTCTTAAGAGTGAATTACACGCGTGTAACTCGTGGATGTCAAGCCCGAAAAGGCCAAATCACGCTTGAGCTACTGCGGAATTGGAAGAATTTCCTCTTTTGTGGCAAATGATGACCTAATTCTTGCTCCATTCAGGACGATCGCTCCCGTGGCCACAAATGAGTTTTCAATGACTACATCCTGGCCGATTTCTGCCCCGGCTTCAATGATGGAGCCACTGATCTGCGTACCGGCACCGACTGTGCTGCCTCGACCTATACAACTGCCTCCTGCAATTACGGCGGTGGGATCCACTTGTGCTCCAGGCATTACCAAACCAGGACCGCTTCGAAGAACAATATCTGTTGATGCTTTCAATAAAGCTTTAGGTGTTCCAATATCTAACCAATATGCATTTTCAAGATATCCATAAACTTTTGCGCCGTCACTTACTAATTTTGGGAAAGTTTCACGTTCTACAGAAACTACTGTCTCTAAAGGTATTGCTGAAATAACTCGTGGATTAAATACATAGCAGCCTGCATTAATTTGATTGGTGACAGGGTTATCCATTTTCTCCAAGAACGCAGTCACCCGTCCTTGTGCATCAGTTGGAACACAACCAAAAGCGCGTGCATCTTCTACTTGGGTTAAATGCAAAGTGACATCGGCATCATGGGTTTCATGTTGTCGAATTTGTTCGCTCAAATCATGAGCGCTAAGTACGTCACCATTTAAAATAACAATAGATTCTTTGGTTTCTAGCAATTGGGCCGCGTTTGCAATTGCGCCACCGGTTCCAAGCGGTTCTTTTTCGACCGCATATTTAATACTCATCCCCCATTTGGAACCATCTCCAAAATACGGTGTGAAAACTTCTGAAAGATATGAGGTTGCTAAAACGATTTCTTTGATTCCGGCAGCTTTTGCCATCATTAATTGGTGCTCTGTTACGGGAATACCAGCGACAGTCAGCATGGGCTTAGGAGTATTGCGCGTTAAAGGCATTAAACGAGTGCCAAAACCACCTACCAGCAGGATTGCAACGGCCATGCTTAAGCCATCAAACGTTGAACCGCATCAGCAATATGGGCATCTGATGCGGTCATTGCGATACGAATATGGTTTTTGCCTTGCTCTCCATAAAAGCTGCCAGGTGTAGCCAAGATTCCGCGCTCTGCCAGCCAAGCAACACTTGTCCAAGCATCTTCGTTGCGAGTGCACCACAAGTACAAACCTGAATCACTGAACTCGATCGTAAAGCCTGCACTTATCAATGCTGGACGCATCGCATCTTTTCGGGCGTTGTAGCGAGCGCGTTGTTCGGCAACATGTGCATCATCTGCAAGAGCAACTGTCATTGCTTTTTGCACAGGTAGCGGAACCATCATTCCACCGTGTTTTCTAATTTCTCGAATTCTTGCGATGAGCGAGCTGTCACCAACCAAGAATGCTGCGCGATAACCTGCCATTGAAGAGCGCTTAGATAATGAATGCACTGCAAGGATATTTGTATTGTCGCCGCCGGTTTGCGATAGGACTGAAACCGAATGTGCGCTTTGATCAAATTCGAGATAACACTCGTCGGAAATCAATACTGATTTATTGGCACGCGCCCATTGAATGCATGCTTTAACTTCATCAACGCTATGTACTCGTCCAGTTGGATTTGAAGGAGAATTGAGCCATGCTAAATCAGCCTGAGGCCAACTTTTTGCATCAATGGCAACCGGGACAGAATCTGCACCAGCAAGCACCGCACCCACGTGATATGTCGGATATGCAATTTCAGGAATTAAAACCGTTTGTGATTCAAGATAAGTTGGAAGCCAAGCAACTAGCTCTTTAGATCCAATGATTGGCAAAACATCAAAATCACCAGTTGCACCTAAGCGTTCAGTGGCCCATTTTTTAATTGCTGCACGAAGTTCTGGGGTGCCAGCAGTTACTGGATAACTTGGAGAGTTTGAAGCTTCACGTAAAGCCTGCTGAATGAATTCAGGTGTGGGATCTACAGGCGTTCCTTGAGACAGATCGATAATGCCTCGTGGATGGGAACGAGCTTTCTCACCATATGGCGCTAACGCATCCCACGGAAAATCTGGGAGCTGGGCACGCAATGGTTACTCGCTCTTTGGTGGACGGGCTGCGATTGATGCGTGGTCGGTGCCTGTTGGGCCAACCTTGCTGGCACCACCTGGTGAACCGATCTCGATAAAGAATTCTGTATTGACCTTGCCGAACTCTTTCCACACACCAGGAACATCATCTTCGTAATAGATGGCTTCTACTGGACACACAGGCTCACATGCACCGCAATCCACGCACTCATCTGGCTGGATGTACAGCATTCGATCGCCTTCATAAATGCAATCCACCGGACATTCTTCGATGCAGGATTTATCTTTTACATCGACGCATGGGTCTGCGATCACATAAGTCACGAGCTGCCTCCAAATGTTGGACAAGGTGTCTGGTGGGGAATTCTAACGCCAACTGTCGCTGCTGCGCGATATTTAGTGGTGGGTTTATCGTTGTCTCATGCCAGAAGAGCTCGAAATTCAATTCACCGAACTCATCGGCTCACGGGTAAGCATCAGGCTGCATGAGCCTGAAGGGGGCTACCGTGACATCTTGGGTCATCTTGTTACCCCGTACTCATTGCGCAAAAAAAATGGCGAGTTAATCGAATTCTCTCATAGTGAGATTTTTGTCTGGAAGAAGGTGATTGAGAAAGCATGAAGTTGTATGACACTCAATCCCGTCAACTAAAAGAAGTTGATGTTAGCCAAGAACAAATCCGAATGTATTGCTGTGGACCTACAGTCTATCGCGATGCACACGTTGGCAATCTTCGTACTTTTTTGTTATCGGATTTAATTGCGCGGGTTGTGCGTTTAAATGGTTCCACGCCATTGCTGATTCAAAACATCACCGATGTCGGACATATGTCTGAAGATTTTGTAAATGATGACAAGATGCTAAGTCAAGCAAAGTTAGAAAAGATTGATCCTTTTGAAATTGCCCGAAAATACGAGGCCAGATTCCATACTGATTTAGCTGCCCTTAACATTGAACCGGCGGCTGCATATCCACGTGCGAGTGAAAGCATCGACATGATGCTAGAACTCATTGAGCGCTTAATTGATGCAGAGTTTGCCTATGTTGGTTCTGATTCTTCGGTTTACTTTAGTGCTGAAAAATTTCAAAGCTACGGTGCAATTAGCGGCAACAGGCTTGATTCGCTAAAGCCTGGCCATAGATATGAATACACCGAAGATGGTGCAAAGCGTTTTCATGCTGACTGGGCCTTATGGAAAACCGCAGGTGATCGCAGTGAGATGGTTTGGGATTCACCGTGGGGAAAAGGTTTTCCTGGTTGGCACATCGAATGCTCGGCAATGTCGCTCAAACTTTTAGACGGTCATGTTGATGTCCATGTAGGTGGAATTGATTTGCGTTTTCCACATCATGAAAATGAACGAGCTCAATCAAATGCGCTCATTCATGAGGAAGCCGTGGATCTTTGGGTCCATGGTGAACACCTGCTTTTTGAAGGTAAAAAGATGTCAAAGAGTTCGGGCAATGTGGTCTTGCTTAATGATGTCATTGAGCGCGGTTTTGACCCCCTGGCTATTCGGCTTTGTTTTCTCGAAAACAAGTACCGATCTCAGATGGATCTGACCTGGAATTCAATCGAAGCTGCTGACGAGACTTTAAAGCGTTGGCGATTGAAGATGGCCCAATGGGAACTTGGTTCAGAAATCTCCTTTGATTCTGAAATTGAAGCCGCTTTCAACACTGATTTAGATACTTCTCGTGCAGTTATGCGATTGCGTGAAGTTGAGAAAAGCAGCTTGCAGAACAAGGGTTCTATCTTTCGATATGCCGATCAAGTTCTTGGCTTAGATTTAGACCGACCAATAGTGCAAAGAGTTTTAACGGCAGAAATGCAAAAGTTATTGGATGAACGCGCTTTGGCTCGAGCAGAAAAACGATGGAGTGATAGCGATCAACTTCGCGGTCAACTGGAAAATCTTGGGTTAGAAATTAAAGATACTCCGGATGGACAAAGCTGGAGCTAGAGTGGTGAAACAATTGCAATTACGATTGCAATAAATCCA
The DNA here is from genome assembly GCA_964391815.1 of uncultured Candidatus Planktophila sp. GTDB lineage: Bacteria > Actinomycetota > Actinomycetes > Nanopelagicales > Nanopelagicaceae > Planktophila. Next base: position 1,329 of record CAYMNN010000055.1, on the reverse strand, counting down.
AAGTTAATGAGAGAAACACCAATCGTGTCACCTTGTACTAAATACTCTTCATTAACGCCGGGAAAACCTGCTCGAAGTACTACTAAAGCCCAAGCGATTGAGGCAATAAACTTGTAAGAACGTTTCCCCCACATGCGCCCAGTTGCCCAAATTCCAAGACCAGTTGCAATTAGCGAAACAATTAAGCCGACGGGTGGATAAAAGCTGTAAATGAAAATAGAGCTTGCACCCAGTGCAGCACCAAATATGAGTGAGTAAATTGCTTTCATTACAGGGTAATTCCTGAAGTCAGATCTGTTTCTCGTCCATGTGAATCAAAAGGCCCACTCTTTGTGCCCTTAACTAAGGTGTAGTACTCATCGCCCCAAATTTGCAGTCCTAAATTATTTGATAGCGCAAAAAAAGGACCATCTAATGCGATCTGAGTTTCGTGTGCTTTCATGGCTGCCATTTTTGCATCTACATACTGGCTGCCATCGATCAAAGTTGTTACAAATTCATCATCCTTAGCAAATGGCAGGTCATCCACACTTTCTGCGCCGAAGAAATCCGAACCAATTTCCTTCATTTTTGTAATACCTTCTGCCAATACCGATTTTGGCATTGTGTTCCAATAAATCTTTTGTATCTGCCATTGAGATAACTCTGCTGCTCGCATTGCAACACGATGGGCCTGAATATGATCCGGGTGGCCATAGCCACCGATTTCGTCATAAGTAATCAAAATGTGAGGCTTAATTTCTTCAATTACTTCCACCAAAATATTCGCCGCTGAATCAAGATCAGCCTGCCAAAAAACATCTGGGCGATTATTTGGTTCTGTACCTATCATTCCGCTATCTCGGAATTTTATTGTTGGTGCACCCAAAAAACGATGATCTGAAATTCCAAGAGCTTTCATCGCATCAGCTAATTCAATTTCGCGATGGGCTCCAAGTTGATCTTTTTCACTACTTGCTAAATACGACAGTGATGGAACCAAGACTTCGCCTTCTTCGCCACGAGTACAGGTCACGAGCGTGACTTGAGCCCCACGATCTGCATACAAAGCCATAGTGGCCCCGTTATTGATGGTTTCATCATCAGGATGTGCATGCACGAGCAGGATGCGGAAGCCTTCATAGGAGCGGTTCATGATTGGTAATTCTGCCGTACGATTAGACCAATGAGTAACGTAGACACATCTAACAAGGCTCGCTTACCTCGTGATGAGCGACGAGCATTGTTGCTATCTGCCGCTCTTGAAGTCTTCACCACTGCTGGATACCACTCAGCGGCTATGGATGAGATTGCAGATCGTGCAAGTGTCTCAAAACCAGTTTTATATCA
>CAYMNN010000054.1:0-5484 GCA_964391815.1 uncultured Candidatus Planktophila sp. | reverse complement strand
GTTGAGTGTGCCTGTCATTTTTCTTACCTTTCCGTTGGTATTTCTAGTAGGTGGTACTTGTTTTTACTGCTGTGGAACTCTAGTTAGTGCTCATCGGCTAAAGCGCCGCCGATGTATAGGGCGGTCAACAGGGTAAAGATGTACGCCTGTAGACATTGAACAAGGAACTCGAAGAAGGTCAATGCGATTCCAAATGCGAAAGCAAATGGGCTAACCAACTTCAAGCCAATTGCACCCTGAAGTAGATGTTCTCCACCCAGGATAAAGATCATCAAAAGCAAGTGACCAGCAAACATGTTTGCAAATAAACGAAGTGAGATAGTCAATGGACGAACGATTAAGTAAGTCGCAATTTCAATTGGTGTCAAAAGAATGTAAACCGGCTTTGGAACACCTGGCATGAAGAGAATGTCCTTCATGTACTTGATGATTCCGTGGTGACGGATACCCACATAGTGGAAAACTACGAAGGTAATGATTCCGAGCACGTAAGCAAAACTGATTCGAGACATGGTTGGGAACTGCAACATCGGAATAATTCCGAACCAGTTATTTACCAAAATAAATGTAAAGAGTGAGAATAAGTAAGGCACGAAGCGCATGAATTCATGACCGATGATCTCTTTTCCAAGGTCATTGCGCACATATGCATAAACAGTTTCACCTGCGAATTGAAGCTTTGAAGGAACAACTGCCGCTTTGCGAGAAGCCATCAAGAAGAAGACTGAAAGCAGAATTACTGAAAGAAAAATTAAGAAAATTGGTTTTGTTGTGTATGGGTTGTCGCCAAAAATCGGAGGTAAAACGAAGTCTTTACTACTTGGGGGAACGAACTCGTCGCCTTCTGCAAGAAAGCTATACATCGAGCGCACGCGTACTCCTCATGAGGTTAAGGGCTTGTTCTTCGGGCATACCCTATGCGTAAATGAGCGTTTGGGCGAAATCGAAAATCTGTGGATTAGGACTCTTTTAGCGCCCGAAACGAAGCCACACTAGGTACAAAGCCGCGCCCATTCCCAGCAAAAGCCCAGAGGCTAAGAAGTAGCCGGTGCCAAGCCAAGCATCTAGACCGTAACCAACTCCACCCCAGAAAAGGGGGCCGGAAAGTAGGTACCCCAAGATCGTCCAGGCTGCGCCTTCATTAGTACGGCTCATTACTTCTCCTTGTTCGGGGAACTGTCGGGCAGGGGTAAATGTATGCGCAGCTTCATGTAACTGGCAATCTCCCCGCCTAACCAGCTCAAAGTCAGCACGATCGCTGCGATTCCAAAGCTGGTTCGGTTAATGGTTTCACGCTCAGTGAAATTAGTGATTGCCCATAAGAAAAGGCCAACAAACAAAAGCTTGGTTGTGTAGGAAAACAGCGCAAGGCCCATTGTGGAAAGCGGGTCAAGATCTTTTGAAATCTTGGAGACTCCCAAAGTAACTGCAAAAAATATTACGACTATGAACTGTGCAAGTAGTGCGCCATAAAAACCAGGCAAGCCCGCAAAGATTGCAGAAACAATAATTGAAATCAATCCAGTTACTGCCGTTGGCTTAACCGCACCTTTCAACAACTGTGCTTCGCTACTTGGCTCTTTTGATGTGCTCATGCATCTACCTTCTTTTTACTCTTCATGACAACAATACTGATGCCTACTAAAACCAAAACTGTAATCAATGCGACCCACCATGGTGCAAATGCAAGAACGGTTACTGGAAAAGCAATGGTTGCAGTCCATAGATACAAAATCACTGCAGTTCTATTTGTTGAATTACCTGCGCTGAGCAAACGGTGATGCAGATGCTCGTTATCAGGTGCAAAAGGTGACTTGCCAGCCTTTAATCGTCGGCCAACTGCCAATAACAAATCTAAGAAAGGAATCGCAAGCACTGCAAAAGGAAGTAACAGCGGAAGCAAAGTTGGTCCAAGAGATTCAGCTGAAATAGCGTTGGGATCTACTTGGCCCGTTAAGGTAATTGCCGCAGCTGAAAGAAGTAGACCAAGCAACATTGAACCGCTATCGCCCATAAAGATCTTGGCGGGATTGATGTTATGTGGCAAGAAACCAAGGCAAATACCCACTAAAACCGCGGTTGTCAGCGATGGCGCACCCGCGCGGCTAAAGCCGTAATCAACTGCCAATAAGTAAGCAAAAGCAAAGAATGCGATTCCGGAAATAGCCACAATTCCTGCGGCAAGCCCATCCATTCCGTCAATAAAGTTAACAGCATTGATTACGACTAAGACAATCAAAACGGTTACTAGCTGGCCAATGCTTGGTGGCAAAGTAATCACGCCATTAATCGGTAACCATAAAATCTGAATTCCATAGATCAGCAAGATTCCGGCAACGAAAACTTGTCCTGCAAGTTTTGTCAGGGCATCTAATTGAAAACGATCATCAGCCATCCCCAGCAAAACTATTGCCGTTGATGCCAAGAAAATACCTTGTGTTTCATGACCAAAGGATTTACCAACAAGTGGCAGGTGATTAACAATTGCAAAGGTAAGTGCCATTGATGCCCACATCGCAACCCCGCCCCAACGAGCAGTGGGAACACTGTGAATATCACGGTCACGAATTGCAGCAACTGCTCCAAAGCGAATCGCTTGGGTGCGAACCAACGGAGTAATTAAGTAACACAACGCTGCTGAAATCAGCAGGGTTATTAAGTACTCGCGCATCGAAAAGAATTACGCCTGGTAGATAGGAAAACGGGCAGTTAATGCATGGACTTCAGTTTTAATCGCTGCGTGTGCAGCTGCATCATCAGTTTTGATTGCGCGTGAAATCAATGACGCGATCTGCTTCATTTCTTCCACACCCATTCCTTGGGTAGTAGTTGCAGGTGAACCAACGCGAATACCACTTGTGATTCCAGGCTTTTCTGGATCGTAAGGAATTGAGTTCTTATTCATAACAATTCCTGCAGCCCCGCAACGCTCATCTGCAACCTTGCCGGTAACGCCGGTGCTTCGAATATCCATTAAGGCAAGGTGTGTTTCAGTGCCGCCAGAGACTGCGCGCATGCCTTCTGCTTCCAGTGCTGCAGCAAGTGCCTTTGCGTTAACAATGACATCAGCTGCGTACTTCTGGTAAGCCGGTGTTGCACACTCTGCCAACGCAATCGCCTTGCCTGCAACTGCAGACATAATCGGCCCGCCCTGCATTCCGGGGAAAACCGCCTTATCGATTGCTGCAGCATGTTGTGCCTTAGCCAAAATCATTCCGCCGCGTGGGCCACGCAAAACTTTATGTGTTGTAAATGAAACAACATCAGCATAAGGAACCGGTGAAGGAATCGCCTTGCCGGCAACTAAACCAATGAAGTGGGCAGCATCTACCCACATGATTGCGCCTACTTCATCACAAATTTCGCGAATCTTTGCAAAATCAACAAGTGATGGATATGCCGTAGCTCCAGAACAAATCATCTTTGGCTTGGTACGAATCGCTTGATCACGCAATTGGTCGTAATCAATTAATTCGTTGTCTTGGCGAACTCCGTAGGATTCAATGTTGAACCACTTACCTGAAAAGTTAACTGGTGATCCATGAGTTAAGTGACCGCCATGTGCCAAGTCCATTGCAAGAACGGTGTCTCCTGGCTTGGTAAATGCTTGATACACCGCAACATTTGCAGACGCTCCCGAATGTGGCTGAACATTTGCATGTTCAGCACCAAATAAAGATTTTGCGCGATCGATTGCTAGGTATTCAGCCTTATCGACTTCTTCGCACCCACCGTAGTAGCGCTTGCCTGGATAACCTTCCGCATACTTATTAGATAGCGTCGAACCTAAAGCGGCTAGTACTGCACGTGAAGTGAAGTTTTCAGATGCAATTAACTGCAAGTTAGTCTGTTGACGCTTAAGTTCAGATAAAAGAACCGCTGCGATTTGCGGATCCTGCGAGGTTAAAAGGTTGAAATCTGGGCCATAGAAGGTTTCGGACATGGCTAAACCCTATCGGGCAAGGAGTTCAAATGCCTGCTGCGCCAGATGCCAAATGAGTTAGATGCCTGTTGCGCCGGGCACGATGGCTTGAATCTCTGCAAGTGAGATAGCCCCCTCGCGCAGGTAGCGCACACCAGTTTCGTCGGCCTCAATCACGGTAGAAACTGGGCCCTTACGAAGATTTCCATTATCAAACTTCAGCGCAACATCAGATTCAAGAACCCAGACATCACCTAATGATTTTGGTGCAGGCATGCCTTTACGCGCAGCACTTGCAACTGCAAGTGGACCAGTTTGTGACACTAAAGCTTTTGCAAACTTTGCTTTGGGAATTCGAACACTGACGCGATCTAGTTGATTGTTATCACCTAGATCCCAGCTAAGTCCAAGTTGTGGTCGCAGATTGAGTGACAACATTCCAGGCCAAAACTTTTTCATTAATGCTTTAATTTCAGGAGTTGTCTCGCGAATAATTCCATCAGTAGTTTTAACGCTTCCAACAATTACTTGGGCTGCGGTAAACAAAGGATCTCCACGCAAAACATGCATCGCGCGCACTGCGTCTTGCCTAAAAGCATCGCAAACAAATGCGTAGCTATGTTCCATCGGAATAACGATGATGTATCCATCAGCGATTGCTTTAGCAGCCTTGTTAACGTGACGAGAAAGTTCGCCTTTCTTCAAGTCAATCTCTTTAGCCATGGCTACCTCCTCACCGCACTAGTCCAACGTGGTCGACCTACTAGGTCATCATGCAGGGCAACCTCTGAAAAATCTACTGACAGCGCTGCAGCAATGGCAGACCCTTGTTCTTCTGTGTGTTCAATAACTAGAACTCCCCCAGGCTTTAAAAGCCGAGCGGCCGCAGTAATAAATTGTTGCGGAATTTCCATTCCGGTTGGGCCACCAAACAAAGCAATGTGAGGCTCAAAACCTGCGACATCTCGGGGTAGCTCTTGTGAATCTGGAACATACGGTGGGTTTGCAATAACAACATCGCACTTAACCCCTGGCAACACATCTGCAACATCGCCTTCGACAACTCGCACATTTTCAGCGATTACCGAGACGTTTTTCTTAAGCCAGACAAGTGCTTCTGGGCTTTTCTCTACTGCGATTACTCGCGTTGTTGGCGCCTCCGTTGCAATTGCTAATGACAACGCACCAGATCCTGCACCCAAATCAATAACGCTAACTGGTGCTGGCAGGTTTTCGATGTGCTGTAAAACTGCTTCTACCAATAGTTCAGATTCTGGACGTGGTACCAAGACGCCAGGGCCAACTTCAATGTTTAAGTATCTAAATCCGGCTGTGCCCGTTAAATATTGCAATGGTTCAAAATTGAGGCGACGATCTAATAAATCGTAAAACTGTTCTTCTAAAACATCTTTATCTTCAATGCCCAGCAAAGTTGATTCAGTCATAACAGGGTTATGAAGATCCATTCGAGATAGACCCAGAACATGTGCGAGCAAATGCTCGGCATCAACTTCAGAAATACCAGATTCAGCTAACTGCGATTTAGCATCGCGCAGAATCTC
>CAYMNN010000053.1:0-5645 GCA_964391815.1 uncultured Candidatus Planktophila sp. | reverse complement strand
TGCAAAGCGCTAATTTCATTTAGCTCATAACAGCCATGTCCACTTCCCGCGGCATTCGTTATATACCTGCCATTGATGGCTTACGTGCTGTAGCTGTCATTGCGGTGATGCTCTATCACCTAGGTTTTGATTGGATTCCGGGCGGATTTTTAGGTGTTGACCTCTTCTTTGTAATTTCGGGTTATGTGATTACGCGACTGCTTCTAGATTCGATTCAAAGAAGCGGTGGATTAGATCTACGTGCGTTCTATGCCGCGCGTGTAAGACGTTTGTTACCTCCGCTGCTGTTCATGATCATCGTGACCATGGTTTTCATCGGTGTCTGGGCGCCAGAAACAATGCGCAGGTTTGTCATTGATACACCTTTTGCACTTTTAGGTGGCATGAACTGGTGGTTAGTTTTCCGTCAGACCGATTATTTCGAAGCAATAGGCAGACCACCGCTACTGCAACATGCCTGGTCTCTTGGAGTAGAAGCTCAGTTCTATTTGGTCTGGCCCTTAATTCTGTTGTTAGTTTTGCGTTACTTTGGAAAAAACAGAATCTCTGGTGCAGCGCTTTTAATCGCAGCATTTTCCGGTATTTCACTGTTTGTTGTCTCACTACAAATCGATGCATCTAATACCTCAAAAGTTAGCCATATCTACTTTGGTACTGACACGCACAGTATTGGATTATTTCTGGGATCAGCCTTGGCGGTTAGATGGATTCCACAAAACTTGAGCGAAACTGTTTCCAAAAAAGCACAGGATTTTATTGATGGAATCGGTGTTTTTGGTTTGGTTGGAATCATTTCGGCTTTTCTCTTTGTCGATGAAAGTGATCCAACGTTATACAAAATTGCATTTCCGCTAGCTGGAATCTTCGGCTGTGCGATCATTACATCGATCGTTCACCCTGCTTCACGATTTGCACCCATACTTAGCAGCAAACCTTTTGTTTGGATCGGTGAGCGCTCTTATGCAATTTATCTGTGGCACTGGGTAGTTTTTCAACTTACTCGTCCCCAGTTTGATTTAGAAGGTTCTCCGTGGGCGCTGTATGCGCTGCGAGTCCTTATTGTTTTTGCTTTGGCTGATATTTCCTTGCGCTTGGTCGAATTACCAGTGCGAACTGGGCTAATTGATTACTGGTTCAAGGGCATGAAGTATCGAACCAAGCGCGTTCAGGTGCGCCAGAAAATAGGTGTGGCACTTATTGTGATTTCAACTCTAGGAATAACCACAACATCTGCAATCAGCGCTATCGCAGAAGGAGACAAGCAACTTAATCAGCTCAAGCAAGAGCTAGAGCAACCAGCGTTAATAGAGCCCGCAGCACCAGGTGATTTATGGGTTACTGGGGATTCAGTGATTTTGGGAATTAGGTTTGAACTAGATGCACGAGAAAACATTGGCTTGATCAATGCTCGCGTAGGCCGCCAAGCACCCGAATTATTAGAGGTAATTAGAAACGATAAAGCAAACATGGTTGGCTCCACAATTATTTTGAACTTAGGAAACAACAACAAGTTAACTGAAGAACAAGTGGCAGCCATTTTTGCTGAAATCGCCGAACAGCCACGAATTATCGTTGTTAATACTGCAGTTCCTAGGGGTTGGCGCGATGAGAACAATGCATTGATTGCACAATATGCAGCCCAATATGGTGCGCGCTTGATTGATTGGGCGGCGATTTCAGCTGGTCGCCCAGAGTATTTCGGGCCAGATGGCGTTCATTTAGTTCCTGCAGGTGTTCGTGCATATGTTGATGCAATTGCAGCAGAGCTGTCAGTTACAACAGAAACAACAAGCGGGCAATAAAAAACCTCCCACCAATCGGTGAGAGGTTTTTTACTAACTAATTTTTACTTGAATTCTCCAGGAATTCCAAAAGCTGTTGCTGATGCAGTTTGTCCATCTGAGTACACAGATGAAACGCGGAACTGAGTCCATCCTGAATCACTTGCTTTTGATACGTTCTGTGTCAGTTGATCAGCTGGAACTGTTGCAATAACTGTCCATTCACCCGCGCCGTTTGCGCGAATTTCAACGTTGTATCCAGTCAATCCTTCAACTGCCATTGGTGCTACCCAGCGAAGCTTTAGTCCGCCTTCAGCGTTAAGTGCAACAAACTTTGATGGTGCTTCAACTACTGCAACCGCTGCGCCTGGTTCTTCAGACTCAGATGGTGTTGCAGATGCTGATGGTTCAGCAGTTTGTGAAGCAGTCGGTGCAGGTGCTGCATCATCACTATCGCTGCTTGATGACTGTGACCAAACGATAAGTGCTAGTGCTGCAATTCCAATTACTACTAACCACGCTGTGCGTGTAGAAGTTGATTGCTTTGGTGCTGCAACTGGCTTTGCAGGTGCTGCAACTGGCTTTGCAGGCGCAGGAGTTGAAGCAACAGCTGGACGTGGCGCAGATGTAACTGCAACCGCAGCTTTCTTAACAGCGCGCTTTGCAGGAGCCTTCTTAGCAACCTTCTTCTTAGCTACAGCTTTTTTAGCAACAGCTTTCTTCGCAGTCTTCTTAACTGCAGCTTTCTTAGCAACAGCCTTCTTTGCTGTCTTCTTCTTAGCTACAGCTTTTTTAGCTACGGCCTTCTTTGCTGGTGACTTCTTTTTTGCAACAGCTTTCTTAGCTGGTGACTTTTTAGCAGCTGACTTCTTTGCTGCTTTCTTTGCGGTCTTCTTAACGGCCACGTGGAACTCCTTGGGTTGCGGTACGCACGCTATTCACGCACTTGTATGGGTAAAGGTTACCCCAGGCTCCCAAGCATTTGGATGACATGGGGTGCGATCGAGCGAAGTGATTTTCCGCGGTGACTGACCAAATCCTTTTCCTGCGCGCTCATTTGTGCGGAGGAAATACTCAATCCCAGGGGCTGAAAAATTGGGTCATACCCAAATCCATTCTCACCAATGGGTGCATGAAGAATGTGACCTTCAAAAAGCCCCTCGGCAACCTGCTCTCGACCATCTGGCAGCACTAATGAAGCTACGCACTTAAAGCGAGCAGTGCGCTTGCTATCTGGAACATCCTTGAGTTGTTCCAATAACTTTTCAATATTTGCTTGATCGTCTCCATGGTTTCCGGCCCAGCGCGCTGAATAAATGCCTGGATCTCCATTTAATGCATCAACACATAATCCCGAATCATCAGCAATTGCTGGCAAACCTGTTGTTAGGCAGGTGTACCGAGACTTAAGAAGGGAATTTTCTTCAAAGGTTGAACCAGTTTCATCTACATCTACAAGATCTGGAAATTGATCCACACCAATTAAATCGATGTGTCCTGGTGCCAGCTCTTCAAGGATTCGTCGAAACTCTGTGATCTTTCCTTGATTACGTGTTGCAAGAACAAGTTTGTGTGACATTACTTAGCAAGTACATCTTTCTGTAACTGACTAAGTGTCGAACATCCAGCAACTGCTAAATCAAGTAGTTGGTTGAGAAGTGCGCGATCAAACGGTTCACCTTCGGCTGTTCCTTGTACTTCGATAAAGCGCCCATCGCCAGCGACAACTACATTCATATCTGTTCCAGCACGAACATCTTCTTCGTAACAAAGATCGAGCATCGGAACACCGTCGATGATTCCCACACTTACCGCTGCAACAGAATCATTGAGTGGCTTTGCGCTTTCTTTAATGTGACCTTGCGCTTTTGCCCAAGTGATTGCATCAGCTAATGCAACGTAGGCGCCAGTGATTGCTGCCGTACGTGTTCCACCATCTGCTTGTAGAACATCACAGTCGATAACAATGGTGTTTTCGCCAAGTTCTTTCATATTTACTACTGCGCGCAATGAGCGACCTACTAGTCGAGAAATCTCTTGTGTGCGCCCGCCTAGCTTGCCCTTAACGCTTTCGCGATCAGAACGTGTGTGCGTTGCACGTGGAAGCATTGAATATTCAGATGTAACCCAACCGTTGCCAGAATCTTTCAACCAGCGCGGAACACCTGGAGTAAAGGAAGCAACACATAGGACACGAGTCTTTCCAAATTCAACCAAGACCGAACCTTCTGCATGATCTAGCCAGCCACGAGTGAACTTGATTTCGCGCAGATCTTTCTCAGATCGTCCGTCGTTACGTGGCATTTTTACTCCTATGGTGTCGGTGATTGAAGTGAAGGATTACAGAACTTGGTGTTCGACTTTAGTTACTTCTGGGCCTAGAAAACGACGGGCTAAGGTTTCAAAGGCCTTGGCATCACCGGTAGCTAAGAATTTATGTGTGGCAGGGGTCGTTGACTGCTCGCGCAACAAGTGGTTTTCAACCAAAGTTCGGTACAAATCTTTTGCTGTTTCTTCTGCGCTAGACACCAAAGTCACGCCTTCACCCATTACATATGAAATAACTCCTGTAAGAAGTGGGTAGTGCGTACAACCAAGTACCAACGTATCTACCTTGGCTTGCATGACTGGTGCTAAATATTCGCGCGCAATCTTTGTAATCTCTGCTCCAGAGGTTTCACCGCGTTCAACAAATTCAACAAAAAGCGGGCAGGCAATCGAAGTAATGTTTAACTGAGGCGCTGCCGCAAAAGCATCAACATAGGCTTTTGAATCAACGGTGGCTCGAGTTCCAATTACACCGACATTTCCAGTTCGGGTTGCGGCAACTGCGCGTCGCACCGCTGGCTGGATTACTTCAATTACCGGAATTGAATATCGTTCACGTGCATCGCGAAGCATGGCAGCTGATGCAGTGTTACATGCGATCACAATTGCTTTAACACCTTGTGAGACAAGAAAATCCATGGTCTCTAGTGCGAATTCACGAACTTCGGCAAGCGGACGTGGTCCGTACGGTCCACGAGCAGTATCGCCAATATAAAGAGTTGATTCGTTAGGAAGTTGATCAAGAATTGCACGTGCAACGGTTAAACCGCCTACACCTGAATCGAAGATTCCAATTGGGGCATCACTCACAGGCCAAGCCTACCTTGCACTTATGGCTTAACTGGCTGACGAACTATTGATTTTCATCCATGAGCGCATCAATCAAACTCTCTTGTAGCCAGCCCAACCAGCTATAAACAGCATAAACACCGCGCATTGGGTCATCTGGTGCCAATAGTTCTAAATCTTGATGTGTATTTTCCTCAACTTTTAATCGAACACCTAAGGCAAGTCGCACATCATTCATTGCACCCAACCACGCATTTGCAGAATCATGATCAAGCTCAACAACTCCATCAACAGCAGCCTTCAGGTGCATTCTCATCGCCATTGCATGTGCCTGCTTCTTTTGGCGCAAAGTTGACTCGGTATACCGACGAAATTCAGATGCATCAACTTGATCTGCGTAGGCGTTAGGAAGCAATCGCAATAAGACTTCATCATCAGGTGGTGTGTCATGAGCTGTGATGCCGACCATCGCTGCAAGTGGATCTTCGTTGTGATGATCAACGCGCTCTGCCAGCAATTCAGTGATTTGTTCGGTCAGGTTTACCAATACTTCGCGTTCTGCTTCAGAAAAGTTAGCTAAATAAGCATTGTCCCCGTGACGAAAAAATCCATGTTGTGTTTCGCTCATAGCGCTTGATCACCACGTTGCAGCGTTGCCCACAAACCGTATTCATGAAGTCTGGCAACATCATGTTCCATTTCTTCACGACTTCCAGTTGAAACAACTGCCTTACCTTCTGTGTGCAC
>CAYMNN010000052.1:0-5696 GCA_964391815.1 uncultured Candidatus Planktophila sp. | reverse complement strand
GATGTCCATGCAAATACCGCGCAGATGGAAGCTGAAATTGCGGACAAGATCAGCCCCGAAGAAGCTGCTGGTTATGCCCGCTATGTAGATTTTGTAACCAAGTTATACAAGTATGAAATGAATGACTTCATTGATCGCAATATTGATTCACCATTTAATCTCTTGACTCCGAACCTTGCGCGCTTGATCGCACTCGGTGGTTTCCGTCGACTTTCTCCAAAAGTCAATCAGTTTATGAAAGACCCACGTTTGCAGAAGGTGTATTCATTTCAAGCGATGTATGCCGGTGTAAGCCCGCAACAAGCGCTAGCAATCTATGCGGTTATCGCTTACATGGATTCAGTTAATGGTGTTTTCTTTCCTAAGGGTGGAATGCACGCAGTTCCACGCGCAATGGCGGCGGCTGCTCAAAAGCATGGCGTTGAATTTAAGTACAACACAACAGTTTCTTCAGTTGATGTACAAAACGGACGTGCCAAGGCGGTTATCACCGAAGATGGTCAGCGCATTGAATGCGATGCAATCATTTTGAACCCTGATCTACCAGTGGCTTGGCGCGATCTATTGGGCAAAACCCCGCTAAATGTAAAGCGCCTTAACTACTCGCCATCATGTGTAACTATGTTGGTTGGATCATCAAAGAAGTATGACTTTGCAGCTCATCACAATATTCACTTTGGTGAATCATGGGATGGCGTCTTTGATGAGTTAATCAAGAAGAAGCAGTTGATGAGCGATCCAAGCGTCTTGGTAACTATTCCATCTATGGATGATCCATCACTTGCCCCTGAAGGAAAGCATTCGTACTACGTGCTGTTTCCGACTCCTAACCTGAGTGCCGATATTGATTGGACCAAGCAGGCCAAGCCATATCGCGATCACATGGTTGAGATTTTGGAACAGCGTGGCTACACCGGCTTTGGTGATGCGATTGAGACTGAAGTTCTAACAACTCCGCTTGATTGGAAAAACCAAGGAATGGAAGAAGGTGCACCATTTGCTAGCGCACATACTTTCTTCCAGACCGGACCTTTTAGACCACGCAACATGGCTGCGGGAATTGAAAATGTTGTCTTTGCAGGATCTGGAACACAACCAGGTGTTGGTGTACCGATGGTTTTGATCTCTGGTCGCCTTGCGGCAGAACGCATTGTGGGTCCGGTTAAGTAAATGGATGAACTTACCGCTGCAGGGATTACTGATCCCGATCTTCGTGCATCATACGAAGAGTGCAAGCGGCTTAATGCTTTGCATGGAAAGACTTATTACTTAGCGACTTTGCTATTGCCAAAAGCAAAGCGTCCATTTGTTCACGCACTGTATGGATTTGCTCGATATGCCGATGAAATCGTTGATGATTTGGCATCAGAATTAAGTGTTGAAGAAAAGGCCGAAGTTCTCAGTAAATGGGGCAACGGAGTTTTGGCAGATTTAAAAAAGGGAACAAGCCAAGATCATGTGGGCCGAGCATTAATTGATACCGTCAATCGCTTTGATATCCCCCACGAACATTTTGAAGCTTTCTTACATTCAATGACCATGGATTTAACTGTCCAGGAATATGAAAGTTATGAAGACTTGCTTGAGTATGTGTATGGCTCAGCTGCGGTTATTGGTCTGGAAATGGTTCCAATCCTTGGGCCACTTCATAACGATGCTTTTGAAGCTGCCAAAAAATTAGGTATTGCTTTTCAGTTAGCCAACTTCATTAGAGATGTTGATGAAGATCTAGATCGTGGTCGTGTGTACCTGCCCCTGAAAGAGTTGGGACAGTTTGGAGTTACCCGCGACATGCTAGAAGAGCGTGTGCTTACACCTGAAATTATCGAAGCTCTTAAGTTCCAAATCGCTCGCGTGCGTCAATTGCAAGCCGATGCCGCGGCTGGAATCAAAATGCTGGAACCATCAAGTCGCCCATGTATTGAAGCGGCAAGTACTTTGTACTGTGGCATTGTCGATGAGGTCGAAAAGATTGGCTACGACATCTTTAATCACCGCGCCAAGACTTCGACGGCGCGACGAATTCGTGTGGCGGGTGCCGCCTTCATCAAGCGCCAACTAATTTCGCGCTAAAGTAATCACTACGGGAGCCCACAAGGCTGAGAGGGTCTGAAATTCAGACCGACCGATTGACCCATCCGGTAATGCGGATGCGGAAAGGAATTAATCATGTCAACCACTTTGTTTACAGCTTGGGGCTATGAAGTTTCGATTCTGGAATTCATTGCAGCAACGACATCTCTTATTGGTGTTTATTTAGGTACAACTGGAAAGAGAATCACTTGGCCTTGGTGGATTTTAAGTAGCAGCCTGTACGGAGTTTTCTTTTACCAAGCCGATCTTTTTGCAAGTGCCATGCTGCAACTTGTTTTTATTAGCGCAGCGATTTATGGCTGGTTTGGGTGGGCACCAACAGGTGCGGTACCTGGAACTATTTCAACCAGAAACCGAATCGCAATCGTGATTGCAACCCTGGTAAGTGTCGCGGCCTTATCCCCAGTCTTGGCAAATATCGGTGCAGCTGCAACATGGACAGATGCTTTTATTTTGATCGCATCGCTGGTTGCACAATTAATGATGATTTATGAAAAGTATGAGACGTGGATTCTTTGGCTAATTGTCAATGTCGTTGCCACATACCAATACATATCTCTTGACTATTTGTTCACAGCGGTTGTGTATGCGATTTTCGCGCTCGTCGCCATCATCGGGTGGAAGCGTTGGCGTGACTCTCTTAGCCATTGATGGTCCGGCAGGTGCCGGAAAAACGACACTTGCAGCAAAACTAGAGGCTGAGTATTCAGTTCATTCCAGTGTGCGCACAATTCATATGGACGATCTATATGACGGTTGGGATGACGCCCTTGGGCAATCCCTTACCGATGTTCTGCACAGGATCACTGCAGCTCATCTTTCAGGAGATCAGTGCACGATAAAACTGTTCAATTGGCATGTAATGAAGTTTGATCGTGAAGAAGTTATTGCGCCAACGGATTATTTAATCCTAGAAGGTGTAGGGGCTGCTCAAAAAGTAGTTCGCGATGCAGGTGCGATTACATACTGGCTAGATATAGATCCTGAAACTGGATTGCAAAGAGTTCTGGCTAGAGATGGCGCTCACATTGAAAAGGAAATGCGCCAATGGCAAATCCAACAATCGATTCACTTTGCAAAGGATCAAACCCGAGAAAATAGTGAGTTTAAAGTTACTTCATAGCTTTTTTGGGCGCGCCCTTAAGGACACAGCAGCGAGTGCTCCTTAAAATCTGCACATGTCTGATCTGACCGGAGAGCTCATTGATGGGCGCTACCAATTACTACGTCAGGTTGCCAATGGTGGAATGGCTTCAATCTATGAAGCCATTGACACTCGCCTTGATCGAAAAGTTGCGGTCAAGATCATGCACTCTCATCTTGCCCAGGATGAAGCTTTCGTTTCTCGTTTTATTAAAGAAGCTAAAGCTGCCGCTGCCCTATCGCATCCCAACATTGTTGCTGTCCAAGATCAAGGATGGAATCAAAGTGGAGTTCCCGCAGTTTTCTTAGTAATGGAGTTAATTGAAGGACATACGCTTCGCGAATATCTAAATGAGCGTGGTCGCTTTGAAATCAAAGATGCCATCAACTATTTGACGCCAATTTTAAGTGCGTTAGCCGCTGCACATGCTTTAGGCATTGTGCATCGAGATATTAAGCCAGAAAACATCTTGATCTCGAAAGAAGGTCGCATCAAGATTGCTGACTTTGGTTTGGCCCGCGGCGAACTGATTGGTTCGACGATGACCGCCGAATCTAGTGTGATTTTGGGAAGCGTTTCGTATCTTTCTCCTGAACAAGTCCAGCGCGGTATTGCAGATTCACGCAGCGATGTCTATGCAGCAGGAATCGTCGCCTATGAAATGCTCACCGGAGAAAAGCCATTTTCAGCAGAATCGCCTATCCAAATTGCGTACATGCATGTCAATGAAGAGATTCCGCGTTTGCGCAGTAAGCGTAAAGAAATCTCAAAAGATTTGGATGATCTGATTGCAAGTGCGACAGCTAAGAACCCAGATGAACGCCCTCGTACTGCTGGAGAGTTTCTGGATAAGTTGCAGCAGATTCAGATTGATCTTGATCCACGCAAAAATCAGATGGATCTGGGATTAGACCTGCCGGTTGAACCAATCAGAGAGAAAGTTCGCAAGAAGGTCAAAGAAGATATTCCGGTTCAGGCCCCAGAACCGGTTGTAGAAACCACTAAAGAGATTCGGCGTAAGGAAGAGAAGAAGCAGCGAGCAAGCAAGCGGGTTCGTCGCAATCGTAAAGTGGCTTTGATTCTGGCTGTAGCGCTAGGAGTCGGGGGCTGGTGGACTTTAGTTGGTCCAGGTTCACGGGTTGTTGTTCCATCCATTGTTGGTGGAACCTTTGATGAAGCGGTCAATGTTATTTCGCCTTTGGGATTGACAGCCGTTGTTGTTGAAAATAGATTCGATGAAGAGATCCCTAAGTCAAAGATTATTGAAAGTATCCCAGCAGGTGGCGGCAAAGTTGATGCTGGCGGAACTGTGAAATTAATTGTTTCCAAAGGTCCAGAGCGTTATACGGTGCCGATGACAACTGGATTAACCCCTGAAGCAGCACAAGCTGCACTGAAGAAGTTCCCGCTGTTGGTCGGAAAAATTAACGAAGTGTTTAATTCTGAAATTCCAAAGGGTTTTGTGATTTCGACTTCGCCTGCATCAGGTGCTTCTGTAAAGCGCGATACACCAATTAATTTGTTGGTATCAAAGGGCATCGAACAGGTTGCACTTGTTTCCTATCTTGGCAAGAGTGGCGAACAAGCTTTGAATGAATTAACGGAGGCAGGTTTTACCGTCGAAGCAGGATATGCATTTAATGAAACTGTCCCTGAACTGGCCGTTATTTCACAAAATCCGCCGGGCGGAACAACTGCTGATAAGGGTGGCAAAGTTACGATTCTTATTTCAAAGGGTCCGCGCAACACCGTTATTCCAAAGACCATAATCACCATGGAAGCAAAGGCTGCGCAACAGATGCTTGAAGCCCTTGGCCTGAAGGTCAAGGTTGTAGCTATTGGAAACAATAGAAAAAAGGTGGTGAAAAAAGTTTCACCTGCAGTCAACACCTCAGTAAAGCGTGGCAGCTTGGTGACGATTACCGTAGGGTAAGCCAATGCCTACACCAGTAAAAAAACCGCGCATCGGCGCCCACACCCCTACTACTGGTGGAATGGCGAAAAGATCAATCGCTTACGCACAAGAAATTGGCGCAGAAGCAATTCAGGTTTTTGCATCAAGTCCAAGAACCTGGGCGATGCCTGAAGCAAAGCCAGAGCTAGATGAAGCTTTTAAAATCAAGGCGGCAGAATTAGATATTGAAACCTATGTCCATGCACCATTTTTAATTAACTTAGGTTCACCAACTGAGGCGACTTACCTAAATTCACTGGCATCAACTAAGTATTCGTTGCAGCGAGGCGCAGAAATCGGCGCACTGGGCGTCGTTATTCACACCGGCTCTGCCGTAGATGTAAATAATGTTGAAAATGCTTGGAAGCAAATTCACGAAGGCATGATGCCGATCTTGAATGCACTGGGCGATGATGCTCCGTACTTGTTGCTTGAGCCAACTGCTGGACAAGGCCAAAGCTTGGTGAAGAAATTAGATGATCTTGAGATGTACTTAAAGGCGCT
>CAYMNN010000051.1:0-5898 GCA_964391815.1 uncultured Candidatus Planktophila sp. | reverse complement strand
GCAATACCAACGTCTCTTTAATTTGGACCACGTTGAGCTTGAATTCGATGCCGAATCACTTGATGCCATCGCAGATCTTGCTCAAGAACGTGGCACTGGTGCACGTGGTCTTCGTGCAATCATGGAATCAGTCCTGTTAAGTGTTATGTATGACATCCCAAGCCGTACCGATGTCGAAAAGGTGATCATCACCAAGGAGTGCATCACATCTGGGGGAGCGCCAACATTGATTAATCACACAGGGCCAAAACGCTCACGCGGACAAAAAGGTCAAGAGGAGAAGAGCGCATAATCTAGACTGCGCACTATGTCTTCTAGCCGCGAATTAGCCTCAACTTTTTCTCCTGCAGAAATTGAGGCTCCGCTGTATCAAAAGTGGGTCGATGCTGGTTATTTCACCGCTGATGCAAATTCAAGCAAAGAAGCTTTTTCAATTGTTTTACCTCCTCCCAATGTGACAGGTGTTTTACACATTGGTCACGCCTTAGATCAAACCTTGCAAGATTGTTTGTCGCGCATGAAGCGTATGCAGGGATTTGAAGTTCTTTGGTTACCCGGAATGGATCACGCAGGTATTGCAACGCAAAACGTTGTTGAAAAGCAGTTAGCTGCAGCCGGTCAATCACGTCATGATCTTGGCCGCGAAGAGTTTGTGAAAAAAGTTTGGGAATGGAAAGAAGAATCAGGCGGTGCGATTCTTGAACAAATGAAGCGCCTTGGTTCATCGGTTGACTGGAGCCGCGAACGATTCACAATGGATGAAGGTATGTCCAAGGCGGTAGTAACAATTTTCAAGCGTATGTATGACGCAGGCTTGATTTATCGTGCTGAAAGAATCATTAACTGGTGTCCTCGTTGTTTAACTGCGCTATCTGATATCGAAGTCGAACACAGCGATGATGCAGGTGAATTAGTTTCTATTCGCTACGGCGAAGGTGATAACGCCATCGTTGTTGCAACTACTCGCGCGGAAACAATGCTGGGCGATACCGCAGTTGCAGTTAACCCAGATGATGAGCGTTATTCACACATGATCGGAAAGACAGTAAAAGTTCCATTGATTAATCGCGAGATCCCAATTGTCGCCGATGAACATGTTGATCCAGCTTTTGGAACTGGTGCGGTAAAGGTGACTCCGGCCCACGATGTAAACGACTTTGAAATCGGTCTGCGCCACAACTTGCCAAATATTGTTATTTTGGACGCGGATGCAAAGGTAGTTAATACCAACAGCGCATTTGATGGTCTAGATCGCTTTGATGCTCGCAAGGCTGTTGTTGAAGCTCTGCGCGCAGAAGGACGCATCGTTGCCGAAAAGCGTCCGTACATGCACGCCGTTGGACACTGTTCTCGTTGCGATACAACAGTTGAACCACGTTTATCTAAGCAATGGTTTGTAAAGGTAGAACCAATGGCTAAAGCATCAGCAGCTGCTGTGCGCAGTGGTGCGGTAAAGATTGAACCCGAAGCTCTTGCTCCACGTTACTTTGAATGGGTCGACAACATGCACGACTGGTGTATTTCACGTCAGTTGTGGTGGGGTCACCGAATTCCTGTTTGGTATGGACCAAATGGTGAAGTACAAGTTGTTGGTCCTGATGAAACCGCACCTGCTGGTTGGACCCAAGATTTAGATGTTTTAGATACCTGGTTCTCATCTGGTCAATGGGCTTTTTCAACTTTTGGTTGGCCAGAAAAGTCTGCAGATTTAGCTAAGTTCTATCCAACATCTGTCTTGGTAACAGGTTATGACATTTTGTTCTTCTGGGTTGTGCGCATGATGATGATGTCAACATTTGCAATGGATGGTGTTCCACCATTTAAAACAATCATGTTGCATGGTTTGGTCCGCGATCAATTTGGCAAGAAGATGTCCAAGAGCCGTGGCAACGTTATTGATCCACTGGAATTCATGGACAAGTACGGCGCTGATGCGCTGCGCTTTACTTTGGCGCGCGGTGCCAACCCAGGTACCGATCAAGCCCTTGCCGAAGACTGGATCGGTGGTTCTCGTAACTTTGCAACCAAGTTATGGAATGCAACTCGCTTTGCAATGATGAACGGTGCAACTGTCGCGGGAGACCTACCACCACTTGATTCGCTTAATGCAATTGATAAGTGGATCCTTAGCCGTTTAGCTGAAACTGTTTCAGAGGCAAGTGATCTGCTGGAAAAGTACGAATTCGCACGTGCCTGCGAATTGATGTATCACTTTGCATGGGATGACTTATGTGACTGGTACCTAGAACTTTCAAAGGAAGCTTTTGCTTCAGGCAATGCCGAAGGAACCAAGCGCGTTCTTGGTCATGTACTAGATCAGTTATTCCGCTTGATGCATCCTGTGATGCCATTTATTACCGAACAAATGTGGACCACGCTGACTGGGGGAGAATCCCTGGTTGTTGCGCAGTGGCCAGTAGCAAATTCAGCGCACGTTGATAAGAAGGCTGAAGCACTTGTTTCTCAGCTACAGGAGATCATCACCGAAGTACGCAGATTCCGTAATGATCAAGGCATTAAGACTTCGCTCAAGATTCCTGGTCGTATCGTGGCAACAGGAGACATAGCCACATACGCATCAGCAGTGGCTTTTGTGGTTCGAATGGAACTTGGCGACATCACACCTAGCGCAAAGTGTGAAGCTGCGGGCGTAACAATTGAATTTGATTTAACTGGATCAATCGATGTTGTTGCAGAGCGCGCTCGTCTTGAAAAGGATTTAGCAACTGCAATCAAAGACAAGCAAACCGCCGAAGTGAAGTTGAACAACGAAGGCTTTATGGCTAAAGCTCCAGAAAATGTGTTGGTTGAAATCCGTGAGCGTTTAGCTAAGACAACTGCTGACATCGAACGCATTACAGCCGCGCTTGCAGCATTGCCACAAGCATGATGATTTCACCAGATGATCAAGAGCGCGTAGACGCGATCGAACAAGCACTGCTTGCGCGTTGGCCAGAAACCCGGATCGCACCATCAACTGAACGCATCGCAGCCCTTGTTGATATTTTGGGTTCACCGCAACTGACCTATCCAACGATTCATATTGGTGGCACAAATGGCAAGACAACTACTAGCCGGATGGTTGATGCGCTGTTGTTTGCACATGGGCTGCGCACGGGTCGATTTACAAGTCCGCATTTAGAAACCTACCGTGAGCGAATTTCAATCAATGGTCAGCCAATTGATCCTAAAGAGTTAATCTTTTCGTACAACGACATTGCGGCCTACTTAGATTTAATGGATTCAAAGTTTGAACATCCGATTTCATTTTTCGAAGCGGTTACTGCATTAGCTTTTGCAGCCTTTGCCGAACATCCAGTAGATGTTGGTGTTATCGAAGTTGGCATGGGTGGGCAATGGGATGCGACAAATGTTGTCGATGCTGATGTCTCTGTGATCATGCCAATCGGCTTTGATCACATGGAATACCTGGGTCACACCTTGCATGAAATCGCCGCTACCAAGGCTGGAATCATCAAAGAAGGCGGTTTTGTTGTACTTGCGCAGCAAGAGCCAGAGGCTGCAAAAGAGTTGATTCGCAAGGCAGCCGAAGTCGGTGCAGATGTAGTTCGCGAAGGTGTCGAATTCTCTGTTCTCTCACGCGCAGTTGCGGTGGGTGGTCAGTTGCTTACGATTCAAGGAATTCATGAAACGTATGATGAAATTTTCTTACCTCTGCATGGGCGTCATCAAGCAGCAAATGCTGCCGCGGCATTAGTGGCCGTCGAAGCTTTCTTTGGAGACCAACCGCTAGATATCGACGCGGTTCGTGCAGGCTTTGCCGCAGTTACTTCGCCGGGTCGTTGCGAAGTTGTACACCGCGACCCAACAGTGATTTTGGATGCGGCACATAATCCACATGGTGCAAAGGCGCTGGCTGAGACTTTGCTTAATGAATTCAATTTCGATGAAATTATTGCTGTTGTTGGGGTGTTTGGGGATAAAGATGCAACGGGGATTTTCCAAGAGTTAGAGCCAATTGTGGATCATGTCATCGTTACGCAAAGTTCTTCACCGCGTGCCATGGCTGCATCTGAACTAGAAAAAATTGCTTCATCAGTTTTTGGTTCAGATCGCGTATTTGTAGTTTCAGATTTAAACTCAGCTCTAGATAAAGCTGTTGCTGATTCAGTACGACCGCTCAGTGAAGACACAGTTGGAATCCTGGTCACTGGTTCGGTTGTCACAGTTGGTGAAGCTCGAACCTATTTGAGAAAGAAGTTTGCGAAATGAAAGTTCTTGGAGCTTCAGTCTTAATTGCAGAGAGCATGACTTTGGGTTTTGCGATTTTAATTGCAATGAAAGACCAGTCTCAGGCTGCAATTATTTATGGCTGCGTTGTTTCTTTCTTACTCTTTGTTGCCGCCGGCCTATTGCGCTTTCCGGGTGGATTTGTGTTCGGCTCCCTGATGCAGGTAGCGATGATCGCTTTTGGTTTTGTCGAGCCATCCTTCTTCATAATTGGGGTGGTTTTGATTGGTCTTTGGGTGGCGGCCATCATCGTGGGCCGCAAGGGTGAGGCCGCTCGTGCTGCCTTGCTGGCTGCAGGGCCTAAAAAACCCTAATAGACTAGGCAAGTGAGCACAGAGAAAACACTTATCCTGATTAAGCCTGATGGCGTTCGTCGCGGTTTAGTTGGTGAAGTTATTTCCCGAATCGAAACTAAAGGTTATGCAATTGACGCTGTGCGAATGTTGCAAGCCGATGCAGCGTTGTTAGAAAAGCATTACGCCGAACATATTGGAAAACCATTTTATGAGCCACTCGTTGAGTTCATGATGTCAGGACCAATTGTTGCGATCGTTGCATCTGGAAATCGCGTTATCGAAGGGTTCCGTTCATTAGCTGGAGCAACTGATCCAACCGTTGCTGCGCCCGGAACAATTCGCGGCGATCTAGCTCGTGATCAAGGCACCAAAGTTATGCAAAACCTAGTTCACGGTTCAGATTCACCAGAATCTGCAGCACGCGAAATAGCAATCTTCTTTCCCAAGTAATTCATTCCCCAAGAACAAAAAGCACAAGGAGTAAAGATGTCACAAGGAAGCAGAATGTCATTCATCGGTCGCGATATGGCCGTTGACCTAGGCACAGCGAACACGCTTGTTTATGTTCGCGGACGTGGCATTGTTTTGAACGAGCCATCAGTAGTAGCTGTTAATCAAGACACCGGTGGAATCTTGGCCGTTGGTATTGAAGCGAAGAAGATGATTGGCCGTACTCCTGGCAACATCGTTGCAATCCGTCCGCTTAAGGATGGTGTGATCGCTGACTTTGATACAACCGAGCGCATGTTGCGTTACTTCATTCAAAAGGTGCACCGTCGTCGTTACTTGGCTAAGCCTCGTATCGTTGTGTGCGTACCTTCAGGTATTACAGGTGTTGAACAGCGCGCAGTTAAGGATGCTGGTTACGCAGCAGGTGCGCGTAAGGTTTACATCATCGAAGAGCCAATGGCAGCAGCAATTGGTGCTGGTCTTCCAATTCACGAACCAACCGGAAACATGGTTGTAGATATCGGCGGCGGAACCACTGAAGTCGCAGTTATTTCTTTGGGCGGAATCGTTACTTCTCTATCTATTCGCGTAGGTGGAGATGAGCTAGATCAGTCCATTATTAACTGGGTTAAGCGTGAATTCTCACTTCTTTTGGGCGAACGCACAGCAGAAGAAATCAAGATGGCTATTGGTTCTGCCTACCCACTAGCTGGTGAAAATGATGCAGAAATTCGTGGTCGCGATCTTGCAACTGGTCTACCAAAGACAATTGTTGTATCGGCTGCAGAAATTCGTAAGGCACTTGAAGAGCCAGTGAACTCAATTGTTAACGCAGTAAAGAGCACATTGGATAAGACTCCACCAGAGCTTGCATCAGATTTGATGGACCGCGGAATTGTTC
>CAYMNN010000050.1:0-5943 GCA_964391815.1 uncultured Candidatus Planktophila sp. | reverse complement strand
GAGCCAATGACTGCCCTGAATCCTTTGTACACAATTGGTTTCCAAATCGTAGAAACTTTGCGTAGCCACTTTGATATGGGTCCGAAAGAGGCGCACGCACGTGCACTCGAACTGATCACCATGGTGGATATTCCAAATCCAGAGCAATCAATTCTTAAATATCCGCACCAGTTATCTGGTGGTCAGCGCCAGCGTGCGATGATCGCTCAGGCACTTGCTTGTGACCCAGCATTGTTGGTTGCAGATGAGCCAACAACTGCGCTGGATGTAACGGTTCAGGCTGAAATTTTGGACTTAATGCGTGGCCTCAAGGACAAGCTGAATTCTGCAATCCTTTTGATCACACACGATATGGGTGTTGTTGCCGATATGGCAGATGACATTCTTGTTATGAAGGATGGAATCACAGTTGAACATGGAACTGCCGATCAAATCTTTAATAACCCAAAGCATCCTTACACCCAGCAATTACTAGGTGCGGTTCCAAAGCTTGGTTCAACCAAGAAGCGTGCACTTCCTTATTCTGAAAGCGCGAAGCCAGCACCGGTTTTGAAGCTAACTGATGTGACCATTGAATATCCAAAGCGTGGTCGCCAACCTGCATTTACCGCAGTTAAAAACTTCAACCTCGAAATCTATCCAGGCGAAATCGTTGGCTTGGTAGGCGAATCAGGTTCAGGAAAGACAACTGTGGGCCGTGCATCAATCGGTTTACTTCCAGTTAAGGCCGGAAGTATTGAAATTGTTGGCAAGGAAATTGCAGGAGCAGATTCGAAGCAGCTTTCTTCAATTCGCCAACACACCGGAATCGTTTTCCAGGATCCAGCATCATCGCTTAATCCTCGACTTCCAATCGGTGAATCAATCGGAGAGCCTTTGTACTTAGCTGGTTTAGCTAAGGGTTCAGATTTGGCACGCAAGGTAGAAGAACTGCTTGATCAAGTTGAACTTCCACGTAGCTACCGCAACCGTTACCCACACGAACTTTCAGGTGGACAGCGCCAGCGCGTAGGTATCGCACGTGCGCTCGCACTGACACCAGATCTTCTGATTGCTGATGAACCAACATCTGCGCTAGATGTATCGGTACAAGCTCGCTTCCTTGAACTACTTCAAGAACTTCAGGGCAAGTTGAACTTTGCGTGCTTGTTCATCTCGCACGACTTGGCAGTTGTAGACATCCTGTCTCACCGAATTGCAGTTATGCAGGATGGTCTGCTTGTCGAAGTAGGCGACCGCGATGTAATTTTGAAGAATCCAAAAAATGATTACACCAAGCGCCTAATTTCAGCTGTTCCAGTGCCAGATCCAAAGGAACAAAAGATTCGTCGCGAGGCTCGTTTAGCAAATAAGAAGTAGTTTTGATGGATCTAGACCTGCTGGTATTTGGTCTTGACCTTGTTTCAACCTTTGCTTTTGCATTGGTTGGAGCAAGGGTGGCTGCCAGCAAAGGTTTAGATTACGGGGGCATTCTTTTTATCGCAGCGATTGCTTCTATTTCTGGCGGCACACTGCGCAATTTGTTTATGGGCCAACAACCACCGTGGATTCAATATCCGTGGTTGTTTGCACCCATTATCGCTGCATTTTTAATCACTATCGCTATGGGAAAAACCCAAGAAGTTGGCCGCTTTGCACTGTCCCTTGATACTTTGGGGTTAGCTGTTGCAACAGTCTCCAGTGTTCAATTCGCGCTAATCAATGACGCACCACTTGTTGGGGCAGCAGTTCTTGGATTAATCGGTGCGGTCTCGGGCGGATTGTTCCGGGACATCATGTGCCAGACCGAACCTGTTCTATTGCACCGCGAAACTATCGGAACTGCATGCCTGTCTGGTGCGATCGTGTACCTGGCCCTGGATGCGATCGATCTGAATGAAGCCGCGGTGGTAGCAATTGCTGGACTGGTTGTGGTTTTGGTCCGCGAACTATCGATCAAGTACAACTGGAACCTGCCAAAGGTTGTAAAAAACCCTTAGTCCCGGGATTGGCCACTTCGGTGGGTATAGCGGCCCAAGAAATCGGCCTTCATGTCGGCAAAGTTTCCATCAAGTAATGCCTGACGCATCTGATCTACCAAGCGAACAATAAATCTTTCATTGTGAATCGTTGCCAAGGTCGCGCTAATGATTTCTTTACCGCGGAATACATGGTGCATATAAGCCCGTGTGTAGTGCGTACAGGTGTAACAGTCACATTGGCTATCAATGGGCGTGAAATCCCGCTTAAAACGGCTATTAGACAGGTTAAAACGCCCCTCCATCGTGTACACAGCGCTAGTGCGTGCAATTCTGCTGGCTAATACGCAATCAAAGGTGTCACAACCGTTTTCAACGCCCACAAATAGATCTTCTGGGGCTCCGATTCCTAATAAGTGACGGGGTTTTTCTTCGGGCAGGATTTCATTGACCCACGAAACAATTGTTCCTAGCTGGCCCTTATCTAGCGCCCCACCGATTCCGAAACCATCAAAGGATTGACCGTTGGATTCCAAAGTTCCAAGATCGGTGGCCGCTTTTTTCCGCAGGTCTTCGTATTGGGCACCTTGGATCACCCCGAACAGGGCTTGGTAAGGCTTGCCGATTCGCTCTTGGGTAAGGCGCTTGTGTTCATCAAGACAACGGATGGCCCAGGCATAGGTGCGATCCATCGCAAGCTCTTGATACGGGCGGGTGTTGTGCAGGGTCGTGCATTCATCAAATGCGAACATGATGTCGGCGCCGATTTGATGTTGTACCTGCATTGAAACTTCTGGAGTAAATCGATGCATCGATCCATCAAGGTGGGACTTAAAAGTCACGCCTTCATCATCGACATGGGCTAAGCGATCCTTGTTTCCGGCGATGACATCATCTCTGCGAAATGTTTGGGCATCCATCGCTAAGACTTTTTTGAAACCAACACCTAATGACAAAACTTGGAAACCACCAGAGTCAGTAAAAGTAGGACCGGGCCAATTCATGAATTTGGCCAGCCCGCCAGCCTCATCTAAAACATCAGAGCCCGGTTGCAAATACAAGTGATAAGCATTTGATAGCAAAGCTTGCGAACCCAGTTCCTTCATGGCTTCTGGCAGCACAGATTTAACGGTGGCTTTAGTACCTACCGGAATAAATGCTGGCGTCTGAATGGGTCCGTGCGGTGTGTTGATGGTTCCAACACGTGCAAGGGATCCACTTTCAGAATGCTTGATATCAAATGAAAAACTCAATGCATTACCAAATCTGAACTCGAGCTTGTTCCTCTAGCCACAGCGCATCTTTTTCAGTGACACCGAATTCTTGATAGAAAGGCGTGAAGTTCTTAAGGATTTGATTGCAACGAAATTCAGCAGGCGAATGAGGATCCGTCGCAACTCGGCGGCGCATCTCTTCTGGGCGAAGTTTTGCCCGCCATACCTGCGCCCATGAAAGCATCAAGCGCTTTTCACCGCTCATGCCGTCGATAACAGGAGATGGCTTACCGCCTAGTGAAATTTGGTAGGCCTTGAAAGCGATTGCAAGTCCACCCAGGTCGCCGATGTTTTCGCCAATAGTTAAAGCACCATTGACATGTACATCTGGGGCTTCTTCCGGAATCAAAGCGTCGTACTGGGCGATCAACGCTTTGGTGCGTTCTTCAAAAGCTGTGCGATCGGCATCGGTCCACCAGTTATTGAGCGCTCCGTCACCATCGTATTTGGATCCCTGGTCATCAAAGCCATGGCCGATTTCATGGCCAATGACTGCGCCAATAGCGCCGTAGTTAACAGCGTCATCATGATCTAACCCAAAAAACGGGGGCTGCAAAATCGCGGCTGGGAAAACGATCTCATTCATGACCGGGTTGTAATAAGCATTAACCGTCTGCGGCGCCATAAACCATTCGTCGCGATCAACTGGCTTACCAATCTTTGAAAGCTCGTGATCTCTTTGGAACTTAACGACGCGGCCCACATTTCCATACAAGTCATCCGGCGTTGTTTGCAATGCGCTGTAGTCACGCCACTTATCTGGGTAGCCAATCTTGGGGCGGAACTTGCCCAGTTTTTCCAAAGCCTTGACCTTGGTCTCAGGACTCATCCATTCCAGTTCATTGATACTGATTCGGTAGGCCTCAATAAGGTTTGCCACCAGCTTTTCCATACGGGCTTTAGCTTCGGCTGGAAAGTACTTCTGGACATAAACCTTTCCAACGGCTTCACCCAATGATCCTTCGATCATCGATACAGCGCGCTTCCAGCGCTCGCGAAGTTCAGGTGTTCCAGACAGCGTCTTTCCAAAGAAAGCAAAATTTTCATTAGTGAATTCATCGGACAAATAAGGGGCGGCTCCGCTGATGATGTGCCACTTGAGCCAGGCCTTCCAGGCATCAACATCAAAGTTAGCCAAAATAGTGCCAAGGCCTTCGAAAAATGATGGCTGCTGCACGATGACTGAATCCAAAACAATGCCAGGGATTTCACCTTCTGCTAAATAAAGGTCCCAATCAAAAGCTGGCATCAACGCCTTTACCTGTGCGCGATCCATTTTGTTATAAGTCAGGGTTGCATCACGATTTTTCACTTGGTCCCAATGATGGCTAGCCAGGCTGGTTTCTAGGGCCATGACCTTGGCTGCATTGTCAGCAGGGTTTGAAACCTTGGCCAATGTAAACATCGCAGTTATGTGCGCAAGGTAGGCGGTTCGAATATCAGCATATTTTTCTTCGCGGTAGTAAGCCTCATCTGGCAAAGAGATTCCACCCTGTACCAGGTACAAGATATTTGTTGATGCATCCTTCATATCTGCATAGATAAAGGTGCCGAAAATTCCAGAGGTTCCGCGGGCTTCTAATTTAGAAAAGGTAGAAACAAAATCAGTCAAGGATGTAATCGAATCAACCTGGGCAAGTTCGCCAGCAATAGGGGAGCCACCCTTTGCATTGACTGCAGCTGCATCCATAAAGGACTTATAGATATTGGAAATCTTGGTCGCCTCATCTGAACCTGTGGCACCTTCGATGATTTCGCGAACCCGAGCTTCAGATTGAATGCGAAGAGTTATGAAAGCGCCATCACTTGCTCGGTCGGCCGGGATAACTGCCGTCTTTAGCCACTGGCCATTAAAGTGACGATACAAATCATCTTGTGGTCGCACCGATAGATCCTGGTGTGAAAAATCTAAACCTGCAGCCGTCAAACCGGCGTAACTTGAACTCACGTAAATCTCCTTCAAATAAAAGTAGTTGAAGCTTCAACCTTTGCCGTAGACTGCACTCATGGCACGTGAAAACGCTACCGCACCAAGGTGGCTTAACCCCACTGAAATGAAGGCTTGGCGACGCTACATCCTTGCCAGCCGACGGTTGCTAGAGGCACTGGATTCTGACCTAGATTCCCATGATTTATCCATGCCAGATTATGAAATTTTGGTTCAACTCAGTGATGCACCAGATCGCAGTATGAGAATGAGCGAACTAGCAGAAAAGGCTTTGCTATCAAGGTCGCGGTTATCGCACCGAATGAAGGTCATGGAAAAAGAGGGTTGGGTTCGCCGCGAGCCTTGCCCAGGTGATAAACGTGGCTACTTTGCGGTGATGACCCCTAAGGGTTGGAAAGCAATTGTTGCCGCCGCGCCGGATCATGTCGAAAGTGTTCGATCCCGATTTATGGATCACTTATCAAAAAATGATCAGCAAACCTTGGCCGAAATTTTTGAGCGAATTGAAGAATCACTTCGCAAAGAAGTTCAGGAAGAATAAGAAAGTTCCTTCATAAAAATTACATAAAAAAACCCGCCACATAGAGTGGCGGGTTTTTTTAATATGCTTGAGGGCTTTACTTAGCCTTCTTTGCTGCCTTCTTGCGGCGCTTCTTTGGAGCTGCTGCTGGAGCTGCTGCCTTCTTGCGACGCTTCTTTGGAGCTGCAGCCTTCTTAGCTGCTGCCTTCTTGCGACGCTTTGGAGCTGCCTTCTTAGCTGCTG
>CAYMNN010000049.1:0-6039 GCA_964391815.1 uncultured Candidatus Planktophila sp. | reverse complement strand
TCTGGCCGCTTGGACCAAAGCCAACTGCTGGCTGTTGCAATTCTTGTGAACACCTCATTTACGGGTGTTGCAGTTATGACCAAGAGACCAAAAACAAAAATGATAACCAGTACCGGATAGGTCAATACTGAAGTCATTAGCGAAACCAATGGTGTTGAGACCGCGTAGCCAAGCCAGCCACCACCTTCGCGCATGGCAGTTGCACCGGTGCCGATTGAGCCGTTGAGCAAGTGGGATAGCCCAGTTGATGAAAGCATTAATGCAATAGTTCCAATAATGATTCGACCAGTTGCTCGAGAATCTTCAGGAACTCTAAATAATCTAAAAGCAAAGTAAAGAAGCACAACTGGTGCAAAGAAACCTATTTGACCAACTCCACCATAAACAAAGGCGTAGACCGCTCGACCAACTACATTGTCTGAGCGAAACCAAGTTCCAGCGGTTGCAACAAGGGCAGAGATTAAAATTAGGAAAGCAATTCCATCGCGTTGATGGGCTGGGTCTAGATCACGAGCACCACGCGCTAAAAAACGAACGCTACTTCCTAAAGATTTTGCAATGAAACGCCAAATGGATGCAAAGCCACGACCAAGAGCTCCGCCTACTGCTCCAGTCTTACTTTTTGCTTTTTTTCTTTTGGCCACACGCCCGATCGTAAAGGGTGAACAATTGCGAACCTACTAGGCGCGCCGTTACTTAAACTTCAATAACGACAGGAACAATCATCGGCTTTCGGCGATGTTCGCCGCCAACCCAGCCACCAATAGTTTTTCGCACAATTTGCGACAGTTGATGGGTGCCGTTATTGCCATCTGCAACCGCCACTGCAAGTGCCTTTTCGATTCTCATTTTGACCTCATCAAACATTGCAGCATCTTCATTAAAACCACGGGCATGAATATCTGGTCCTGCAACTATCTTGCCGCTTTGTGAATCAATAACAACCACACAAGAAATAAAACCTTCTTCGCCCAAAATTCTTCGATCTTTCAGTGAGCTTTCAGTTATATCACCAATACTTTGTCCGTCAACGAAGACAAAACCAACTGGGACTGCTCCAACAATTTCTGCTTCATGATCAATCAAATCGATTACGACGCCGTTATCGACAATAAAAGTGTTTCCCCGAGCAACACCAGATTGGATCGCAAGCTCGGCATTTGCTTTCATGTGTCGCCATTCACCGTGGATTGGCATTACATACTTTGGTTTTACTATGTTGTAGCAGTACAGCAATTCACCAGCTGCTGCGTGGCCCGAAACATGCACCATCGCATTTGCCTTATGTACGACTTTTGCACCAAATCGAGTCAACTCGTTGATCACTCGGAAAACAGAGTTTTCATTTCCAGGAATCAGCGATGATGCCAAGATGACTGTGTCGCCTTCTCCCACACGAATCTGGTGATCACCATTTGCCATACGAGAAAGTGCTGCCATTGGTTCACCTTGTGAACCAGTGCAAATCAAAACAACATTATCGTCATATTGATCTAAATCTTTTGCATCGATAACTAAGTCGGCAGGCACATGCAGGTATCCCATGTCTTCTGCAATCTTCATATTGCGAACCATTGATCGACCGATAAAGACAACTTTGCGGCCATGGTGAGCGGCAATATCAATTACTTGCTGAACACGATGCACATGCGAAGAAAACGACGCCACAATAACTCGCCGTTTAGTTGATGCGATGACGCGGTTAAGGGCCGGCATGATTTCACGTTCAGAGGGTGTAAAGCCTGGAATATCGGCGTTAGTCGAATCGACCATAAACAAATCAACGCCTTGTTCGCCTAGTCGAGCAAAAGTTCTTAAATCTGTAATTCGACCATCTAAAGGAAGTTGATCCATCTTAAAATCACCAGTTGCCAATACTCGACCAGCATCGGTGTTAATCACTACCGCTAAAGCATCTGGAATTGAATGGTTGACGGCGACAAATTCCAAAGTAAATGGACCGACATCCTCTGTTCCACCTTCGCGTACTTCACGAGTAAGTGGGGAAATTCGATGTTCCTTAAGCTTTGCTGTAATTAACGCAAGAGTTAAAGCCGAACCATATAGTGCGATATCGCCACGTTCGCGCAATAGGTATGGAACCGCACCGATGTGGTCTTCATGTCCATGTGTTAGGAAAATTCCAACCACATCGTGTAGTCGATCTCTGATGTAGGAAAAATCAGGCAAAATCAAATCAATTCCTGGCTGGTTATCTTCGGGGAACAAAACTCCGCAATCAACAATCAGTAGCTTTGATTTGTATTCAAAGACCGTCATATTGCGGCCAATTTCAGTTAATCCACCTAATGCAACAATTCGCAAACCGCCGTTAACTAGCGCAGGTGGTGTGCCGAGATTTGGATGTGGATGATTCATTAGTTAACTGCGACGCCACCAGCGCGCAGATCTTCGCGCAGTTGCGCAATCTGAGCATCTGTTGCATCGACGAGTGGAAGACGAGTGTGGCCACCAGGTAGGCCCATAAGTGTGAGCGCAGCTTTAGTCAGAATCGCACCTTGTGTGCGGAATGTACCTGTGTAGACCGGAAGAAGTTTTTGATGAATCTCTAGTGCGCGAGCTGAGTTTCCTGCAAACCAAGCATCGAGTAGTTCGCGTAGGTCCTTACCAACTGTGTGACCACACACTGAAACAAAACCAACAGCACCAACTGAAAGCAATGGCAGGTTCAAAATGTCATCACCTGAATACACAGGAATTCCGCAACGCTTGATAACCCAGGATGTTGATGCGACATCACCTTTTGCATCTTTCAACGCAACGATACGTGGGTGCTCAGCTAGTCGAACAAGAGTGTCAGGTTCAATTGGCACACCTGTGCGACCTGGAATGTCGTACATCATCATTGGAAGATCTGTTGCATCTGCAACTGCGCGAAAGTGCGCTTCGATTCCGGCTTGTGGTGGCTTGTTGTAATAAGGCGTTACAACGAGCAAACCATCTGCTCCAGCTTTTTCGGTGCGCTTTGCTTGGTTGATTGAATACTCAGTTTCGTTATCGCCTGCACCAGATAAAACCTTGATGGTGGACCCAACAGTGTTTCGAACTACTCGGATGATCTCCTCTTTCTCAGAGGATTTTGTGGTTGGGGCTTCACCCGTTGTTCCATTGACGACAATTCCATCATGCCCGTTTGCAACTAGATGAGCGGCAATCTTTTCAATTCCTGCCCAATCAATCGCTCCATCTTTTGTGAAGGGAGTGACCATCGCCGTCAGAAGACGTCCAAATGGTGCAGGCGTTGTCATGTGGCGAACTCTACCCGTATTAAGGGGCGACTCGTCCAGACTTTTCGAAGGCTCCGTATGTAAGCGGCATTAATTGTGCAAATTCCACCTCCATTTTCTCGGCAACCATCTCAATTTCACGTTGAGGGTAGCTAGGAAAATGGGAGCCTTCACGGCCGGTGCGTAAGGAAAGAAAGTTCATAAGCGCACGAGCATTCATGGTGACATACATTGAAGAATACGTAGCTACAGGCAATACAGCGCGTGCAACTTCACGAGCAACTCCTGCTTCAAGCATTTTCACGTAACTCTCGTATGCGACAACGTATGCCGCCTTCATTGATTCAACAGTTACATCAAATTGTTCTTTAGTGCCATCGACAAAAGTGTATGCACCAGTTTTTCCGACCTGAACTAACTTGCGTTCTGCAGATGGAACATAAAAGACCGGTTTCAATTCGCGATAGCGACCGCTCTCTTCATTGTATGAAGCAATGCGGTGGCGCATGAATTCACGAAAGACAAAAATTGGCGCAGATATAAAGAAGGTCATTGAAGTGTGCTCAAAAGGTGAGCCGTGACGTTCGCGTGCAAGGTAATTAATCAAGCCCGCTGAACGTGCTGGATCTTCGCCGATCTCATCCATTGATTGTTCGCCAGCTGTTGACACACGTGCAGCCCAGATTACATCTGCATCACTTGCACTAGCTTTGACTAATTCAACGGTTACATCATCGCGGTAAATAATCTCTTCACTCATGGTTGCACCCTATCCAGTCGAGGCTAGGCGCTCGTGGATATATACGGCACAATAGCCGCGTGTCCAAAGTTGCCTCCGCCACTCTGCGGGATTCACTGAGCGTTTCTTTGACTGTTGGGGCTTACGGTGTGGCTTTTGGTGCAGCCGCCGTAGCAAATGGATTTTCTGTACTTCAGAGCTGCTTGCTATCGCTATTAACTTTTTCTGGTGCATCTCAATTTGCAGTCATCGGTGTCATCGGTGCTGGCGGATCTGCAATAAGTGGAATTGCTACAGCGTCATTACTTGGTGTTCGAAATGCTTTGTACGGCGTAATCATGGCTCCGCGTTTACAAGTAAAAGGTTTAAAGCGCGTTATTGCTGCGCAAGTGACTATTGACGAATCTGCAGGCGTTGCATTGGGTCAGGAACCACGCGGGGTTGATGCCATGCGAAAAGGTTTTTGGTACACCGGAATAGGTGTATTTGTTTTTTGGAATCTCTTTACTTTGGCAGGTGCGCTAGGTGCCCAAGCAATGGGTGATGTACGAGCTTTTGGTTTAGATTCAGCGGTCCCGGCAGCATTTTTGGGACTCGTCTGGCCGCGATTAACGGGGAATTTTGAAAGAGCACTTGCAGTTGGCTGTGCGATCTTTGCAATTGCAATGACCCCAATCCTTCCGGCTGGTTTACCAATTATTGCCACCGCATTTATTGCTATTGCAGTGGGGTTGAAGCGATGACCATCTTCTGGGTAGCCACTATTGGTACAAGCGTGATTGCTTTTCTTCTGAAGTATTCCGGGCATTCTGTGCCAGAGCGTTGGCTTTCGCATCCAAAGATTCAAAAAATTAATGCTTTGATCCCGATCGCCTTGCTCAGTGCCTTGGTTGCCGTGCAAAGTTTTTCGGAAAAATCACAACTGATGATTGACCAACGGTTAGTTGGTCTAACCGTTGCAATCATCGCACTGTTGCTTAAAGCACCATTTCCAATTGTTGTACTTTCAGCCGCACTTTCTTCAGCTGCGGTGTACAACTGGCTCTAGATAATTCCTAGGCTTTGAAGCTTTGCCTTTAGATCATTATCTGAAGGTTCAGTTAAGTGAGTTCCATCAGAGAAAACAATTACCGGAATTGACTTCGCTCCACCATTAATTTCAATTACTTTGTCAGCAGCGGTTACATCTGCATCGGTGTCAATTTTTGTGTATTCGACATTGAGCTCATTGAGTAGTCGCTCAGATCTACGGCAGTCTCCGCACCAATCGGCACCGTACATAGTGATTTGATCTTTAGACATTGTTTGCTCCTTACATGAATTTGTCGAGGCCATGAGTTAGGCCTGGAGTATTTACAATCTTGCGCACACCAAGAATAACTCCTGGCATAAATCCTGCACGATCAATTGAATCGTGACGAATAGTTAAGGTCTCCCCTAGTCCGCCAAACAAAACTTCTTGGTGGGCAACTAATCCTCGAGCTCGTACCGAGTGCACTGGTATCTCACCAACGATTGCACCACGTGCGCCATCTAGCGCAGTTGTTGTTGCATCTGGCATAGCACCAAGCCCAGCTGCCTTACGTGCAGCACTCATTAACTCTGCAGTACGGGCGGCAGTTCCTGAAGGCGCATCAACCTTTGCTGGGTGATGTAATTCAATAATTTCTGCAGATTCGAAATAGCGCGCTGCCTTTTCTGCAAACTCCATCATCAACACCGCACCGATTGCAAAATTAGGAGCGATAAGAACTCCCACTGAAGGGTTCTGAGCTAACCATCCTTTAACAGTTGCAAGTTTGGCATCATCAAATCCCGTAGTGCCAACAACTACGTTGATTCCATTGTTGATCAGAAATTCAAGATTGCTCATCACACTATCTGGAGTCGTGAAATCCACAACAACATGGGCTGCAGAGCCCTTAAGTTGCTCAAGTGAATCACCTAAGTCCAATGCAGCAACCAGTGCTAAACCATCAGTAGCTTCAACAGCTTTAACAACTTCTGAGCCCATTCGACCACGAGCACCTAAGACGGCAACATTGATCATTT
>CAYMNN010000048.1:0-6153 GCA_964391815.1 uncultured Candidatus Planktophila sp. | reverse complement strand
ACGCGGCGATCAAGCGCAATTCAGATCCACGTATTTGGACTTATGAAAATATCGCAGTGCAAAAGGCATCGATGCGTCGTTATGCATGTTCATTTGATTGGGATCGTGTCTTTAATACCTGCGATCCTGAATACTACAAATGGAACCAATGGTTATTCCTAAAGTTTTACGAGCGCGGCTTGGCTTATCGCAAAGATTCAGCGGTTAATTGGTGTCCAGGTTGCCAAACAGTTCTTGCAAACGAACAAGTAGTTGCAGGTCTGTGCGAGCGATGTGATTCAACAGTTACTAAGAAGAAATTGAATCAGTGGTATTTCAAGATCACTGATTACGCCGATCGTTTACTTGATGACATGGCCCAACTTGAAGGCAAATGGCCTGACAAAGTGTTGACGATGCAGCGCAACTGGATCGGTCGATCCACGGGTGCAAATGTTAATTTCGAAATCGAAGGCCGCACCGAGCCTGTAACTATTTACACAACTCGCCCCGACACCTTGTTTGGCGCAACTTTCATGGTTGTTGCAGTAGATAGCGAATTAGCGGCAGAACTTGTTCAGGGAACAGGTGTTGAAGCAGAATTTGCACAGTATTTGGAAACAATTAAAGCTGCCAGTGATATTGATCGTCTGGCAACTGATCGCCCTAAGAGCGGTGTATTTCTTAATCGTTATGCGATTAATCCAGTAAATGGTGAAAAGCTACCTATTTGGGCCAGTGATTATGTTCTAGCAGATTATGGAACCGGCGCGATTATGGCAGTTCCGGCCCATGATCAACGTGACTTAGATTTTGCTCGCGCGATGAAACTGCCTGTGCGCGTAGTTGTCGAAACTGGCGAAGAAGATCCAAACCAAACAGGTGTTGCAACCGTTGGGGATGGAAAGTTAGTTAATTCAGATCTTTTAAATGGCTTGAATAAAGCTGACGCAATCGCTGCAATTAACAAAAAGTTAGAAGCAGAGGCCAAAGGAAAGTCAGCCCGCAACTATCGTTTGCGCGATTGGTTGGTTTCACGCCAACGTTATTGGGGAACACCGATTCCAATTATTCATTGCCCATCATGTGGTGAAGTACCTGTACCTATGGATCAACTTCCTTTGACTTTGCCGGATGCAGAAGGTCTGGATCTAAAGCCAAAGGGAACTTCGCCATTAGGTGCTGCAACGGATTGGGTAAATGTAAAGTGCCCACAGTGTTCTGCTGATGCAAAGCGTGATACAGACACGATGGATACTTTTGTGGATTCTTCTTGGTACTACCTGCGCTATGCCGATCCAACAAATGCCAACGAACCATTTTCTAAGAAAGATGTTGATACTTGGCTACCGGTAGATCAATACGTTGGCGGAGTAACTCACGCGATCTTGCACCTGCTGTACAGCCGTTTCTTCACTAAGGTTTTGAACGATATGGGAATGGTTGATTTCAATGAACCATTTACCCGTTTGCTCAACCAAGGAATGGTTGTCATGGATGGCTCTGCAATGTCTAAGAGCCGCGGAAATCTGGTACGCCTTTCAGATGAACTAGAAAACCACGGCGTCGATGCGATTCGCTTATCAATGGTTTTTGCTGGACCTCCAGAAGATGATGTGGATTGGTCAGATGTTTCACCGTCGGGATCAGTTAAATTCTTAACTCGCGCCTGGAGACTATCGGGAGATGTAACAAGTCCGGCAGGTGTGGATTTTGCTTCAGGTGATCTTGCTTTGCGAAAAGCTACCCATAAGGCCTTACATGATGCTGGCTTTGCTGTTGAATCTTTCCGCTTTAACGTTGCCGTGGCACGCGTTATGGAACTTGTAAATGCAACACGCAAAGCTATTGATTCTGGTTGTGGCCCCGCAGATCCGGCAGTACGTGAAGCAGTAGAAGCAATTGCGATTATGTTGTCACTTGTTGCACCATTTACTGCAGAAGAAATGTGGGAACGCTTAGGTCACAAGCCATGTGTTGCACTTGCCGGTTGGCCAGCAGTTGATGAAAAACTACTTGTAGCCGATGCAGTCACAGTTGTTGTTCAAATCAATGGAAAAATTAAGGATCGCTTGGATGTAGCACCGACGATAACGGATGCTGAACTTGAAGCGGCAGCGCTTGCTCTGCCAAGCATTGTCGAAGCCCTAGCTGGAGCAAGCATTAATAAGATCATTACTCGTGCTCCAAAGCTAGTAAATATCGTTATCAACAACTAAGTACCTAGCAAGACCTTGGCATGTGCGCCAAGTTAACACTTGCACAATGGAACAACTTCGAACTGCATTTGATTCACTTTCGCAATGGTGGTTTGACCTTCATTTCACACGTCATCAGAAAATTGCGCTAGGAATCATTGCTGGGTTTGTTCTGATCATTTCTCTATTCATGGTCCTTCGTGGAAACACACAAATCAATGCTGCTCCCGAAATAGTTCCAATAACAATTTCTGAGCCGGAGATATTTGTAGATGTCACAGGTGCGGTAAATAATCCAGGGGTTTACTCCTTGACCGGAAGATCTCGGGTGATTGATGCAATAAAGGCGGCAGGTGATAGCGCCCCTGGTGCGGATTTGAGCACCATCAACTTGGCTCGGGTGCTCAATGACGGAGAACAGATTTATGTTGACGCAACCGTTGTGAATAGTTCAGGGCAAAGAGTAAGTAAGAAAGTTGCATCCGGGCCCATCAACATCAACCGTGCAACGCTAAGACAGTTAGATAGCTTGGATGGAATCGGCCCAGTTATTGCGGGACGAATAATTGAGTATCGAAAGAAGAATGGATCCTTTTTAACCATTGATGATTTACAAAAAGTGAGTGGAATCGGTGCTGCAAAATTCGCACAGATCAAATCAAAAGTCAGAATTTAATTGATTATCGAGCTCTTGCCTTAGGGGGTGCTCTTTGGGCGGGCGCTTTGATACAGAGCGCGGTTTCACCATGGCGCATATCTGCTTGCGCATTACTTTTTACGACTGTTGCGATCGCCAAAAGTAAGAAACGATTAACTTTTCTGTTACTGACAATCATGGTCGGAGCAGCAGCGATGTCCATGCGACAGGTTTCGCTAGAAAACTCAGAAATAACCAATTACTTTAATCAGGAAGTCAGTTTTTCCGCACAGGTTAAAACTGACCCGAACAAAACAGCTACTGGCAATTTCTCATTCACCGTCCGACTCTTGCAATTTACGGCTCACGATCAAATTTTTGCCTTACGAACTCCGATTCGATTACTGACCAAGAATCAGATTTCAGTGCTTCCGGGGCAAACTATCGCTGGGACAGCGACGGTGCTAAAGAGTAAGGAATCACGAGTAGCCGCACTTTTCATTGTTAATGGCCCAATCATTATCCAAACCAACCCGTCTGCTTGGGCAGCTGGATTGGGAGCTATCCGTGAAGGTTTGCGCGAAAATTCTGGCGACGGTGATTCAGGTGCATTGATTCCAGGAATGGTGTTGGGGGATACCTCAAAACAATCTCCTGAATTCAAAGAAGCGATGAAACGTTCTGGCTTAACCCACTTGGTTGCAGTCAGTGGTGCGAACTTTGCAATTGTTTCAACCTTTGTTTTGTGGTGTATGCAATTTCTTATCAGGCGCAAGAATCTTCGCATCATCGCAACAGCTATTGCACTGACTTGTTTTATCGCTTTGGTTCGGCCATCACCTTCAGTATTGCGAGCGGCAGCTATGGCAGCTGTCCTGCTGTCGGCGCAACTTGGTAAACGAGGCTCGGATTCATTGCCAGCACTTGGCTTTGCAATCTGCGCAGTAGTCCTTGGAGATCCATGGCAATCACGAGATGCTGGCTTTGCACTATCTGTTCTAGCAACGGCCGGCTTACTTTTATTGGCCCCCCGTATCGTAGAAAAGTTGCCGACCCATAAGAAGTTAGCAGAGGCGTTAGCCCCACCGATTGCAGCGATTGTTTTTTGCTCACCCATTCTTGTTTCTCTATCTGGTTATTTATCGCCGATGAGCATCATTGCCAATTTATTGGCCGCTCCCGCCGTTGCAGTTATTACAGTGCTGGGATTTATCGCAGCGCTAGTTTCACCTTTTGCGCCATGGCTGACTCAATTCATTATCTTTTTCATTCGTTTTCCAGCCGGCTTTATAACTGGAATTGCGCACTGGGTTGCGGCTTTTCCTGTGCTCACAATCCATAACGGTTTAATGGGCTTTGGTCTTGTCGCATTAATCCTTGTGGTGTTTATCCTTTTTAAAAGAAGTTGGAAACAAAGTACCGCAGTGCTTTTAATGATCGTTTTGGCTTTAGGGTGGATCCAGCGCTGGCCAGCAGGTGATTGGCAGGTTGCGCAATGTGATGTTGGGCAAGGCGATTCACTTGTAGTAAACCTGGGGGATCACCGGGCGATAGTGATTGATGTTGGGCCCGATTCGTTAGCCGAAGATAAATGCCTGAAGAATTTAGGAATCAAAGAAATTCCGTTGCTGATTCTTTCTCATTTTCATGCAGATCATGTTTCAGGCCTGCCGGGTCTTTTGAAAGGTAGAAGCGTCCATCAAGTATGGATAAGCAATAACTTGGCACCAGAGTTACAAAGCAGGGTGGCATTAAGTGCACTGAAGAATTCACAGATAGTACGTGCGCAAAAAGGTTTGACCGCACAAGTGGGTCAGGTCAGATTGAAAGTTCTATGGCCAGAAGCCACGACGAGAGTCTTTGAAGAACTACCAGGTGAAGGTTCCATGATTAACAATTCAAGTATTGCAGTGATCGCACAAACATCTGACTGGAGTCTTTTCTCTGCCGGAGATCTTGAACCTCCGGCACAACATGAACTGATTAACTTGGTTGGACACGTAGATATTTACAAGCTCTGTCATCATGGATCCAAGTATCAAGATCAAGGATTGATGAAGGCCTTGTCCGCACAAATCGCGCTAATTAGCGTGGGAGCCAAGAATCCATACGGACATCCGGCCCAAGAAAGCATCGACTCTCTGACTAGACTTGGCACACAGGTTTTTCGGACAGATACCGATGGCGCGATTGCAGTTACAGCACAGGCTCACCATCTACGAGTTCGGAAAAGCAAAGGTAGGATTAAATTGTTTTACTGGAGCTAGGGAGGCAAGGAATGAATGCTTTTTACTTAATCCTTGGCTCTGAATCGGCGCTAGCAGATCGAGCATTAACCAAGCTCAATGCTCAACTCAAGGAAGAAAAGTGTGAAGTCACCACTTTATTTGCCGCAGACACAATTGTTGGCGACATTGCCGATGCTTTAGCGCCTTCGCTGTTTTCTGAAAGACGGGCACTTATCATTCGGGATCTACAAGATTTGCCGGAAGATAATCGAGATGAAATAACTCGATATCTAGATCAACCCGATGCATCAACAACGGTAATTTTTGTGCATAAAGGTGGCGTGAAAGGCAAAGCACTTTTAGATGCAATTAAAAAAGCAAAGCCAGAAATAATCGCTTGTGATCCGTTAAAGAAAGAGGCAGAAAAAGAAGAGTTCGTTAAATCTCTTTTTCTAGATTTAGGTCGTAAAGCCTCTTCTGGGGCGGTCACCGCATTAGTTGGTGCACTTGGAAATGATCTTCGTGAATTACAAGGCGCAGTTGGGCAGATAGCAGCTGATGCCCCTTCAGGTTTAATTGATGAAGCAATGATTGATAAGTATCACCAAGGTCGAATCGAAACCACAGGCTTTGATGTGGCTGATGCAGCCCTAGATGGCAACCTTTCAGCCGCACTTATTTCTTTACGTAGCGCTCTAGAAACAGGCACTGATCCGGTAATGATTACAAGTGCGATCGCATCATCACTGCGTTCTTTGGCTAAGGTTTCTGGAACAAATCGCAATCAAAAATCTTTTGAATTAGCCGGGCAGTTAGGAATGGCCCCATGGCAGATTGATAAGGCGCGCAGACAGCTCAATCGCTGGAGCCCGGCCCAAATCGCCGATGCGGTAGGGGCAATTGCCCAGGCCGATGCTGAAGTTAAGGGTGCGGCCAGTGACCCTATATATGCGCTCGAAAAGGCTGTGACCAGGATCGTCTCCTCGCAATTTGACCGCTAAGCACACGCTTGCGTACGCTTACCCTCTGCCCACGAGCCTCAATTAGGCCACGGCTTAGAAGATGAACTGGAGTAACACGTGTACGCAATCGTTAAAGCTGGCGGACGCCA
>CAYMNN010000047.1:0-6202 GCA_964391815.1 uncultured Candidatus Planktophila sp. | reverse complement strand
CTGCATCAAGACATGCCTTGATGCCTTCACCCTGTAGACGACCAACTGCTTCGTTGTCGAATGAAACGTAGTATGAAGCTGAACCATTAAGTGTTAGACGGTCGTAGTCGATTGTCTTTACACCCTGTGCTGCAGCCTTGTCCTGAACAGCCTTAGCTGAATCTGAATCTAGGTTTACAAGGATAAGAACCTTTGCACCAGCTGTAAGCATCTGGTCTGCAATTGTTGCGAATTGTTCCTTGTCACCGTTTGCGTTTTGAATATCAACCTTAACTCCGGCTGCATCAAATGCTGCTTGTAGGAATCCGCGGTCAGCAGTTTCCCAACGGTTTGATGATGCTGCATCAGGAAGGATTACACCGACGAAACCATCGCCAGCTGAATCTGATGAGCTTGAGCAACCTGTTAGTACGAGTGCGAA
This sequence comes from uncultured Candidatus Planktophila sp., assembly GCA_964391815.1. Taxonomy (GTDB): domain Bacteria; phylum Actinomycetota; class Actinomycetes; order Nanopelagicales; family Nanopelagicaceae; genus Planktophila. The sequence continues at coordinate 5,781 of CAYMNN010000047.1, read as the reverse complement.
TACAGCAACGAGTGCTGTAAGCGCGTAACGAAGCTTCTTCATATATCGAACCTTTCAAAGGTGTCTTGCCCCTGGCCGAGCTATTTCGACCAGATGTGGAGGGCAATAACGTGGGTAAAAAGTAGTCCGAAAGGCGGGAAAGGTCACTAGATTTACCCAGAAATCTCACCCCTTTACCTAACGATTCGGTAACGCCTTTGCGGGTGCGCGATAACCTTGCCCAATGTCCACACAGGTCGAACAGCTAGAAGCCGCGCTTATGGCCGCGATCGGCCGTGCGCTGGATTCAGGCTCGCTTAAGGGCGCAGCACCTGAATCAATCAAGCTGGAACGCCCTAAGGACCGCACCCATGGCGACTATGCATCTTCTATTGCATTGCAGTTAGCAAAGCCTGCCGGGATGAATCCCCGCGAAGTCGCACAAATAATCTCAGACCAATTAACCGGTGTTGCTGGAATTTCAAAGGTAGATATCGCAGGTCCCGGATTTATCAACATTACTTTGAACCGTGCAAGCCAAGCTGCACTGGTTGAAACAATTTTAAAGGCAACAAAAGATTACGGAAAAGGAAATGCGCTCGCTGGCGTAAAGATCAACCTGGAATTCATTAGCGCTAATCCAACTGGACCGTTACACCTTGGTCACACGCGTTGGGCAGCGGTAGGCGATGCATTAGGTCGCGTCTTGTCTGCAGCAGGTGCGCAAGTAACACGTGAGTTTTACATTAATGATCGCGGAAACCAGATGGATTACTTTGGCCAATCTGTCGAAGCGGTTGCACTGGGTAATCCTGTTCCTGAAAACGGTTACCAAGGCGATTACATTAAAGATTTAGCCGCAGATGTGGTGGCCCAAAATGCAGGGATTAAAGATTTACCTGCCGATGAACGTCTGATTGCATTTAGAGAAGCTGCATATCAATTACAGCTAAAGGATCAGCAACGCGTTCTGGATACTTTTAATACCCACTTTGATGTGTGGTTTTCAGAGCGCTCCTTGCATGATCAAGGCGCAGTTGAACACGGCATGGAAAAATTACGCGCACAGGGCCATGTTTTCGAAGTAGATGGCGCAGTATGGCTGCGAACAACTGACTTTGGCGATGACAAAGATCGCGTGATGACCAAAAGTGATGGTTCGCTAACTTATTTCTCATCAGATACTGCTTATTACATCAACAAGCGTGAACGTGGCTTTGATATCTGTATTTACATGCTGGGGGCTGATCACCACGGATATATCGGCCGCTTAAAAGCAACGGCAGCATGTGCTGGCGATGATCCGGAATACAACATTCATGTATTAATTGGTCAGCTGGTAAAGATCATGGAAGGCGGCGAAGAAGTAAAGCTGTCTAAGCGCGCTGGAACAATCATTACCCTGGAAGAGCTGGTTGAAAAAGTTGGCGTTGATGCTGCGCGTTACACCTTGATTCGGTATCCAGTTGATACACCGATGGTGATGGACCTAGATATCCTGAAGCGAAACACCAATGAAAATCCGGTCTACTACGTTCAATATGCACACGCACGTATCGCTGCAGTTTTGCGCAACGCGCAAGAACTCGGTGCTTCACTGGACCTAAAAGATTTTGATCCGGCGCAACTGTCACATGATCGCGAGAACGAATTACTGGGTGCGTTAGCTGAATTCCCACGCGTTGTGGCAAGTGCGGCTGAATACCGCGAACCACACCGAATTGCGCGCTACCTAGAAGAATTAGCCGGGACTTATCACGGCTTCTATAACGACTGCCGTGTTTTGCCGATGGGCGATGAACAATTAACTGCGCTGCACACTGCGCGTCTATTACTGTGTACTGCAACAAAGCAGGTCATCAGTAACGGTCTAGATTTATTGGGTGTTAGCGCACCGGAGAGGATGTAACCCATGTGGTCCTCTTCTGTAAAAACTGGTGCTGAAATTTCTATTGCAGGTATCACTGCAAAAGAGTTAGCTAAAGAATTTGGAACACCAGCATTTTTTGTTGACCAAGCTGATTTTTATGCACGTGCGACCGAATGGAATACCGCACTGAAGGACTCTTTCGGAGACAACGCAGGCACGGTGTATTACGCAGCTAAAGCCTTTATTTGCACCGAAGTAGCACGCTGGATTAAAGATATTGGTATCGGAATCGATGTCTGCACTGGCGGAGAATTAATGGTCGCACTTGCTGGCGGAATCGATCCAGCAAAGATCGAATTACACGGCAACAACAAGTCGGTAGCCGAGATCGAAAAAGCTGTGGCAGCAGGTGTGGGAACAATTGTTCTTGATTCACTGTATGAAATCGAAAGAGTTGCTGCCGCTGCAGCAAAGGCCAACACAGTTCAACACGTTCTTTTGCGTTTAACGCCAGGAATTCAGGCACACACTCACGCATCAATTTCGACCGCACATGAAGATGTGAAGTTTGGTTTCTCAATCGCTAGCGGCGCGGCATGGGAAGCAATTGCTGCGGTGCGATCACATTCATCACTAGAACTTCGTGGTTTCCATGCCCACATTGGTTCTCAAATTTTTGGTTACGAATCCTTTGAACTGTCAGCCGAGCGTTTGATTGGCTTGCTTGCAAAGTATCGCGATGAATTCAAGAGCGAATTACCCGAATTAGACCTTGGTGGTGGCTACGGAATTGCTTACCTGCCAAGAGATGTTGCAGTTGTTCCAGCAGATGCGATGAAGGCTTTGTCTGCTGCGGTTCATAGCAACTGCCGAACTCATGGTTTGAAAGTTCCAACAATTTCTATCGAACCAGGTCGGGCAATTGTTGGTCCAACGATGTTTACTTTGTACGAAGTTGGCACCGTTAAAGATGTGACTTTAGAAAACGGTACGCACCGTCGCTATGTATCTGTCGATGGCGGCATGAGCGACAATCTTCGCCCATCACTCTATGGCGCGGTGTACACAACCGTTCTAGCTAATCGCACCAGCACTGCACACAACGTTTCTAGCCGCTTAGTCGGAAAACATTGCGAAACCGGCGACATTGTTATTCGCGAAATTGATTTACCAGATGACATTGTTCCGGGGGATTTATTAGCTGTCCCTGCAACCGGTGCATATGGACGCAGTATGGCGAGCAACTACAACCATGTACCTCGTCCACCAGTTGTTGCAGTAAAAGATGGAAAAGCTCGGGTAATTGTGCGCCGCGAGACCGAAGATGATCTTCGGATGCTCGATATTTAACGCCGATCAAAGCATCTGTGAAAGAATGGCCCCATGAACTCGGGGGCAAAACAACTATCTATTGGCATGCTCGGCTGCGGCGTCGTGGGCAGCCAAGTTGCTCGCCTGCTCCAAGATGATGAACAAGAGTTATCAGAGCGTTCGGGGGCGGTCCTTAAACTTTCTAAAGTTGGTGTTCGCACTGCTGGTGCCCGTGAAGGAATTGATCCAGCGTTAATCACAACAGATCTTCAATCAATTGTTTCAGACCCAAACATCAACATTGTTATTGAAGTAATGGGTGGCATCGAGCCAGCAAAATCTTTAATTCTTGAAGCAATCAAAAATGGTAAATCAGTAATCACAGCCAACAAAGCGCTGCTTGCAACTCATGGTCACGAACTCTTTAACGCCGCAGATGCTGCCAATGTAGATCTGTATTACGAAGCTGCAGTTGCTGGTGCGATTCCAATTATTCGTTCAATGCGCGAATCGTTAGCTGGTGATCAAATCACCCGAGTTATGGGAATCGTTAATGGAACTACTAATTACATTCTGACAAAAATGCATGAAGAAGGTCGCGCTTTTGCCGAGGTGTTAAAGGAAGCACAAGCACTTGGCTACGCCGAAGCTGATCCAACTGCAGATATCGAAGGCCATGACGCTGCAGCAAAGGCAGCGCTGTTAGCCAGCCTTGCTTTCCACAGCACAGTAGTTATCGATGAGGTTTACTGCGAAGGTATTACAAAGATTTCAGCCGATGATGTTGCCGCAGCCAAATCAATGAACAGTGTGATTAAGTTGCTGGCCATCGCCGAATTAACGGTTAAGGATGAAATTTCTGTTCGCGTTCATCCAGTGATTTTGCCTTTGTCACATCCATTGGCATCGGTACGTAATGCATTTAACGCGGTCTATGTTGAATCTGAAGCTGCTGGTCAGCTGATGTTCTACGGACGCGGCGCAGGTGGTGCACCAACAGCATCAGCAATCTTGGGCGACTTAGTAGCCGTGGCCCGCCATGCTGCTTATTCAACTGTTGGTTATGGCGAATCAGATTATGCCGACTTAGATATTGCACCTATTGGCGCAGTTAAATCGCAGTTCTTCGTGCGCTTACATGTTGCGGATAAATCAGGTGTTTTGGCATCAATTGCGCAAACTTTTGCCAGCGAAAATGTTTCTATTCAAACAGTTCGCCAAGCTGGACTAGGCGCAGATGCTGAATTAGTAGTTGTTACTCACTCGGCATCCGAAGATGCTTTAGATGCGTGCGTTGAAAAACTACGAAAGATGGACATTGTCAGCAAAGTTGAAAGCGTAATTCGCGTTGAAGGAGCACAGAGCTAATGGGTCTATTTGGTAAAAACTCTAGCCCAAAGAAAAATAGCGGTGCTCATCAGTGGCGCGGAGTTATCGAGGAATACCGTCATCGTCTTCCGGTAAGTGCCAAGACCCCGATTGTTTCTTTGCGCGAAGGTGGAACCCCACTGATTTATGCGTGCAATCTTTCAGAACTTCTGGGCAATAATGTATGGATCAAGTACGAAGGTCTTAATCCAACTGGTTCTTTTAAAGATCGCGGAATGACAATGGCGATTTCAAAGGCTGCTGAAGATGGCGCTAAAGCGGTTATTTGTGCATCAACCGGAAACACTTCAGCATCTGCTGCCGCTTACGCAGTCAAAGCAGGAATGCGTCCAGCGGTTCTGATTCCTAAAGGCAAGATTGCTATGGGCAAGTTGGCACAAGCGGTTATTCATGATTCAACAATTTTGCAAGTAAATGGAAACTTTGATGATTGTTTAACTCTTGCCAAAGAGCTTTCCGAAAATTATCCAGTTGCTTTGGTTAATTCAGTAAACCCATTTCGTATCGAAGGCCAAAAGACTGCAAGTTTTGAAGTTGTAGATATGTTGGGCGATGCGCCAGATATTCACGCATTGCCAGTAGGTAATGCAGGAAACATCACTGCGTACTGGAAGGGTTACAAGGAGTACAACAAGGATGGGCTTTCAACAAAGCTACCGATGATGTACGGATTCCAAGCCGCAGGTGCTGCACCAATTGTTAAGGGCAAAGTTGTTAAGAACCCAGAAACAATCGCAACTGCAATTCGCATTGGTAATCCAGCTTCCTGGCAGCAAGCAGTAGAAGCTCGCGATTTGTCAGGTGGAGTTATTGATTCAGTAACTGATCGCGAAATCTTGGCTGCTTATCGCTTAATTGCAGCTAAAGAAGGAATCTTCGTAGAGCCATCATCTGCTGCAGGTCTTGCAGGTTTGCTCAAGTACAAGAAGGCGGGCAAGCTGCCTAAGGACAAGACAATTGTTATTACTGTTACTGGGCACGGACTAAAGGACATTCCTTACGCACTGGATGCAGCAAAGAAGCCAGTTGTTGTTCCAGTTAATGCAAAGATCGCAGCTAAAGCTTTGGGACTTGCTTAAAATGAAGCCAACTTTTAAAGCACAGCCAATGCAGGTGCAAGTTCCTGCAACTAGTGCAAATTTAGGTCCAGGTTTTGATTGCCTTGGTTTAGCGCTGAATATGCATGATCGCTACATGGCACAGGTCATGGACGAACCTGGCGTTGATATTGA
>CAYMNN010000046.1:0-6414 GCA_964391815.1 uncultured Candidatus Planktophila sp. | reverse complement strand
TCTGCAGCAACAAAACTTGCAGCCGATCCAAAGAATGCAACCCAATCAACACACTGCAATCGCAAACTTGGCGTTGCAGGTAATTTTCCGCTCAAGACCGGACCAGTAACCCTGTTCCGTATTGATCGGGATGTAGATCCGAGCAATCGCACGGGTTTACGCATGGTTGTGAGCCGAGGGGAATCAATCCCAGCTCCCAATCACTTCCAAGGCAATACAGCAACGGTTATCACTCAACCTGATGCCGCTGCGTTAGTGAATGGAATAGTCACTGGTGGATACCCGCACCACTTGGTCATCTCGTGGATCGATGTGCGACCAGGTATTCGCCAAATGGCAAAGATGTTAGGGATACCCCTCACAGAATGGTAAACAACAACAAACCCTCTAAAGCAAGGATAAAAATGAAAACTAAAGGACACAAAGCCTTTGCTTCACTCCGTGCTGGTGTAGTTGCAACAGTTGCTGCGGCACTTGTTATCACTCCACTTGCAGTTGCTAACGCTAACGAACCACCAACATTCGGTAAGCGTTGTACAACAGAAGGCGTAAGCACAGGAACAAGCTCAAAGTCTCTGATCTGTGCTCAAAACTCTGCTGGAAAGTTAACTTGGCAGCGCGTACGTCTAGCCGCAACTAATGCTCAACCAGTTGCAGCTTCAACACCTCCAAAGGGTTCAATTGAATTCTGGCACTACCGTCCAGAGGATAAGGCTCACTTCGAGTTGATTATTTCTAACTACGAAGCACGCTACCCTGGAACAAAAATCACACAGGTAATCAAGACAACTACAGATTACAACGCAACTGCTCGTGTACAGATCTTGGCTAACCCTCGCGCAGCTTTGTTCGCAACTGCACGCGGATCAATTTTCAATGATTTCGTAAACAGCGGTTTGACTCTTGATATTTCAGGTCAGCGCTTTGTTAAGCAAAACCTTGTAGCTAAGGGACTGACTGCAGGAACAGTAGATGGCAAGGTTCTAGGCGTTCCTTACCACTACCTATTTAACAACCCTGTCTATAACACTGAAATCTGGGCTAAAGAGAAGTGGGCTTTCCCAAAGAACTTAACTCAGTGGACAGCTTGGTGTAAGGATGCAAAGGCAAAGGGATACGTCCCGCTTGCATGGCCAGGAGCAACTCGTGGACAAGCAGCACAGATCTCAAACTCTGCATTGATGAACTCAGCAGCTAGCTATGCAGATCTATCAAAGAATCTTGCAGATCTAAACTCTGGAAAGATTGATCTAACCTCACCTTGGTTCAAGGGTGTTGCAGATATCTACGTCAAGCTACGTCAAGCAGGTTGCTTCCCAGATAACCCAACAGGAGTTACAGAAGCTTCAGCTCTTAACTTGTTCGCTACAGGAAAGTCACCAATTCTTCCAACAGGTACTTTCTCAATGGGCGCAGTTAAGGCGCTTAACCCTGCATTGACAGGAAAGATGAATCTTCTAAGTATGGTTCTAACTGACGGCAAAGTTGTTGCTGAAGGAATCATGAACAATACGTTTAATCTAAGTGTCAATGCTAAGTCATCTACTCGTGACCAAAAGATTGCACTTTCGTTCTTGTCATATCTTGCGACGGGTCCTGTAGCAGCAATCTATGGAAACGCAACAACGCAACATGTGAATGTACTTAACGTTGAATACACAAACGTTGACCTACTAAACACATCTGCTTTCCAAGGAAAGAACACAATGCTTGCACCTCGGTTCTTGATTCTGAACACAGCTGTGTCAGATTTGACTCAGGATGCTCTCATTCAAATCGTCGGTGGTAAAAACACCGATGAAGTTCTGACTGATTTCTCACGCCAAATCAAGCAAAAGCTGGCTGGGTAATTAATAAGGCAACCCTTACAAAGACCGCTCCCACCCAAAGTGGGAGCGGTCTTTCGGGTGCCCGCAAGAAAAGAAAAAAGGATTCCCTCACCTATTACTTAATGGGGTTTCCAGCACTCGCTTTATTTTTAGCATTTTATTTATACCCGGCGATACAGAACCTGCAATTTGCCACCCGCCGCTGGGACGGCATCACAGAACCAGAATTTGTTGGCTTTAGAAACTTCACAAATCTTTTAACAAATGACGATCTTTTTTATAAGACTTTAGGAAATAACCTAGAATTTACTTTCCTAGTGGTCATTTTCCAAACAATGTTCGCCTTGCTCTTTGCAATTTATTTGGTCAATAACTCAAAGACAAATATTGCTTTGCGAACCCTTTATTTCTTCCCAACTATTCTTAGCTCAGTGTCTGTCGGAATGATTTGGCTATTCATTTACGATCCTAACTTTGGTGCTCTAAATTTATTTTTCAATAAGATAGGGCTTTCCTCATTTGCCTTGAACTGGCTTGGTGATGAGAGTAGTGCGCTGTACGCGATTGCATTTACACAAGTTTGGTTTCACACGGGCCAGATGATGGTTGTTTACATCGCTGGCTTGCAGCAAATCCCGAAAGAACTTTATGAAGCAGCAGAAGTTGATGGTGCATCACGTTGGAAGCAGTTTAGAAATGTAACCTGGCCGATGGCGATGCCAACGACATTAGTGGTTATGGCCTACACAACCATTCAATCTTTCCGTGCATTTGACTTGATTATGGTCATGACAAATTCAACAGCCGGTCCCGACAACTCGACCAATATTTTCAGCACGCTGATTTATCTGACGCTCTTTAATGAACTTAGATTGGGCTACGCAGCTGCGCAAACAATTTTTATGGTTATCGTCATGATTCTTATTACTTGGCTACAACGTCAAGCATTTGGCAAGAGATACGAAAAGTGAGAAGGGCTCAGAATGTATAAAATATCTAGAGTTATAGCCTTATTCACCTTTGCAGCCATGATTCTTGTGCCTTCATTAATTGTGGTTTTGGGCTCATTCAAGACTGACGCTGAGGTTTACAACAAGCCACTATCGCTCCCAGAGACTTGGAGTCTAGACAACTACACCCGCCTGTTGAGTGACAGCGATCTTGATGTCAGCTTCCGCAATAGCGTCTTTGTCACTGTTTCATCAGTTGTTTTAACCTTGATTTTTGCAAGCCTTGCATCTTTTGCCATCGCAAGAATGATCACAGTTTCAGGCAAAGTCTTGGCAGGCCTTTTTGCACTCGGTCTAGCAATTCCAGCCCAAATTAATCTTGTTCCGATCTATTACATCTTTAGAGATCTAGGCCTGACCAATTCATACATTGGTTTGATTTTGATTAATGTGACAACAACACTTCCAATCTCCATATTCATCCTCAGTGCATTTTTTAAGCAAGTTTCAAAAGAAATGTATGAAGCATCTGAAGTTGATGGTGCGTCGCCTCTTCGAATATATCGATCTATTGCGCTGCCATTGTCGCGGCCTGCAATGGGCGCAACAGCGATCTTTCTTTTTGTAATCAACTGGAACGATCTCTTGTGGCCTTTATTGCTCATTCAAGAATCAGAGAAGAAAACTCTACCTCTAGCAATGTTGGCTTACCGCGGTGAATACTTTGTTAGTTTCTCCATGCTTTTCACCGCTGTTATGGTCGCATCACTTCCAATGGTCATCATGTACTTGTTCATGCAACGCTCATTTATCGCCGGATTAACTGCTGGCGCGGTTAAGGGCTAGTCATGAGTGCAGTAACACCCTTAGCTCCGCAAAGAGCTGCTCGTATTGCAACACAGTTAATGGAGTTAATTGAGTTGCAGAAGCTGATACCGGGAGACAAATTGCCACCGGAACGTCAACTTGCTGATCTTCTCGAAGTAAGCCGTCCTAGTTTGCGAGAAGCTCTACATATCTTGCAGGCACAAGGTTTAGTTCTAATTAAGCATGGGCAGGGAACATTTGTTCAGGAACCAGTTGTGGCGCAGGAACTTCGGGCTTCGGTAATGACTAAGACCCATGGACTCAATGAGCTCTTTGATGCGCGCGAAGTTCTTGAAGTTCCTGCTTCCAAATGGGCTGCAGAGAAAGCTACAAAAGAGGATATTCGCCTACTACGCGCGACTTTGAACCAGATAGACACAATTACGGCGATTGAGCCGATCGATTTCGATCAGCTACAGGCACTGGATGCAAAGTTTCACTTAACAATTGTCGGTATCGCTGGTAACCGCTTTATTAATCAGACCCTGAATGTTTTGCAAGATGTTATGAAGATGTCTATGGAAACAACTTTGCGACTTCCTGGACGATCTGAAATTTCCCGCAATGAGCACAATGAGATTTTGGCAGCAATAGAAAGTGGTGACGGAGAGCGTGCCTCTAAGTTAACGCTTCAACACATTACTGGTGCGCGCGCAACTGCTTTAGCAGATGCAAAGAAGAAAGATAACAATTGAGCTCTGTTCAAGCAGTATGTGTTGGTGTCATTACTATCGACACAATCGCACTTGTCGATAAGTATCCTGGCGAAGATGAAAGAGTTTTGGCTGAAGAAATTTCTCGTGCCGGCGGTGGACCTGCCGCCGTTGCTGCGGTTGCACTAAGTCGCCTAGGGGTCAAAAGTGCAATTGTTGGAACAATCGGTGATGATGCAGATGGAAAAGAAGTTTTACGTATATTTGCTCAAGAAGGTGTAGATACTTCAGGTATTTCAATTGGTACAACGCCTACGGCAGGAAGCGTCATTGTTGCTTCAAAGGAACACAGTGCTCGAGCAATTAGTACTCGGCAGCCTGTAACCCAGGCAGCGATGAATGAAGCTGCTAAACAATTAATCGCATCTTCGCAGTGGGTGCATGTTGATCATGTCGGAATTAAACGTATGGATGAAGCAGGAATTTCTCGAGGCACGGGACCGCTGATTTCTTTTGATGCCGGATATGGCGTTGAAACTTTTGATCCAATAGTTGTTGATCTCTTTGTTCCAACCGACCGACAAATGGCACTTCGCTATCCAGGTGTAGATCTATCTGTTGCTCTAGAAAATGATTCCTTGAAGGCCGGGAACACAGTTGTCGCTACACAGGGATCAGCTGGAAGCGCTGGTTTTTCACCAGAAACGGGCCTTGTTACAGCACCCGGATTCAAAGTTGATGTCACAAGCACACTGGGTGCCGGCGATGTTTTCCACGGCGCACTAGTGGCTCAATTGATTCAAGGTCATCCTTTACAAGAAGCGATGCGTAGAGCAAATGCTGTAGCAGCGCTTTCATGTCGTGGCCTAGATGGCCAATCAAAGATTCCAACCACTACCGAACTCGATGCATACCTGGAGGCACACTGATGAGAAAACCACTAACTAAATTGGCAAGACCATCAGGAGCACTAGCAATGGTTGCAGTAGACCAAAGAGAAGCACTGCGCGGAATGTTTGCGCCTCATCAAAGCACTCCGGTTCCTGATTCGCAGTTGACTCAATTTAAAGTTGATGTTGCGCGAGAACTTTCACCGTATGCATCTGCTCTGCTTGTTGATCAAGAGTTTGGTATCGATGCGATTATTGATCAGAAAGCGCTGAATAGCGGATGCGGATTAATTGCAGCCGCAGATTTGTTAGTGGGTCCTGCAGGTGGTGCAGCAACTGATACTGCTGTTGATCCAGATGTTGATCCAATTCGCATGCGCGACATCGGCAGTGTTGGACTAAAGTTTTTGGTCTTATGGCGCAATGATGAATCTCCAGATATCCGCGCTAAGTTAGTCGAAGATTTCAACAAGCTTTGTGAAGTTTCTGGTCTTCCATCAATTATTGAAATTATTGTTAAGCCACCAACAGATTCTTCGCGCAGCTTTAATCGTGAAGAAGAGTTGATAATCGCAGCTCGTGAAGCCGCAGCTTGGAAACCAGATCTTTACAAGGCAGAGGTTCCATTCCATGGTGAAGGCGATTTGAACCTAGTTACAAAAAATGCTGACAGAATTTCAGAGGCAATTGGCTCTCCATGGGTTGTTCTTTCAAATGGCGTAAAGCAACCATTCTTCAACGACGCAGTTAAAGCATGCGCAATGGGTGGTGCCAGTGGTTTTCTTGCAGGACGTGCGGTGTGGGCAGACATTGTCAGTTCACCAGATATTCCAAAAGCGCTTCGCGAAATCTCTATTCCACGCCTAGAACAGTTAGCAGAGATTGTTGACACTCATGCAAAGCCTTGGAGTAGTTGGTAATTAGTTCCAGAGTTCTTTGATCTCAACAACTCGGCCTTCATTAATGCTCTTGTGAGCCGCAAGGCCAGTTACAACGCTAGTTACACCTTCTTTTAAGGTAATTTCTGCCGGCGTTGAATTCAAGATCGCATCACGGAATTTGGTGTGTTCAATGTATGAAGCGCCGTAATGGTGACCCATGTACTTAACATCGTAGTTATGAACAATCTTTTGTTCATTTCCGCGTGCTCGACTAGCCCCTCGAGCCCATCCTGAAAGCTTTCCAATTGATTCACGACGAGAAGCACGCACAACTTGTGATGGCA
>CAYMNN010000045.1:0-6524 GCA_964391815.1 uncultured Candidatus Planktophila sp. | reverse complement strand
CCACAAGATGCTCGCGAAAAAGCTGGCGCAATTCTTGGAATGGATATCAAGGGTCACACAGTTCATACAGTGATGATCGCAGCTGCGGCTCCTATTGAATCCGAGTACTACTTGGCGATCTTGCTTGATCGTTCAAACCGAACATTTCTTGTAATGGCATCAGTTTCTGGCGGAATGGATATCGAAGAAGTCGCACATACCGCTCCTGAAAAACTTGCCAAGATCCCAGTATCTGCAGTTGATGGAATTTCACTTGCAAAGGCAAAAGAGATCGTTGCAGCTGCGCAATTTCCTGCAGATGTTGCTGATCAAGTCGCTGATGTTTTGCTCAAGCTATGGGAAGTTTTCCAAGGTGAAGATGCAACCCTTGTTGAAGTTAACCCATTAGTAAAGACAAAAGATGGCAAGGTCATCGCACTTGATGGAAAAGTAACTCTTGATGACAACGCAGATTTCCGTCAACCAGATCATGAAGCACTTGTTGATCAAGCTGCAGAAAATCCGCTTGAAGCTGCCGCTAAGGAAAAAGGCCTTAACTACGTCAAGCTTGAAGGCGAAGTCGGAATCATCGGTAACGGTGCAGGTCTTGTAATGAGTACTTTGGATGTAGTTGCTTACGCAGGAGAAAAGCATGGCGGAGTTCGCCCAGCTAACTTCCTTGATATTGGTGGCGGCGCATCGGCACAAATCATGGCTGATGGTCTTTCAATTATTCTGGGTGACAAGGATGTAAAGAGCGTATTTGTAAATGTATTTGGCGGAATCACTGCGTGTGATGCGGTCGCAAACGGAATCGTGCAAGCCCTTGAATTACTTGGACCTAAGGCAACCAAGCCAATCGTGGTGCGCCTTGATGGAAACAATGTTGTTGAAGGACGAGCAATTTTGGCAAAGGCTGCGCACCCACTGGTTGAGCAGGCAGACACAATGGATGGAGCAGCAAATCGCGCTGCAGAATTGGCGGCGAAGTAATGTCTATCTTTATTAATGATTCAAGCAAAGTAATTGTTCAGGGAATGACCGGTTCTGAAGGAACTAAGCACACCCGTCGTATGTTGGCTTCAGGTACCAAAGTTGTTGGTGGAGTTACACCGGGCAAGGGTGGACAGGTCGTTGATATCGATGGTCACCAGCTTCCGGTTTTCAATACAGTTGCTGAAGCAATGTCTGCAACAGGTGCAAATGTTTCAGTTGTTTTCGTTCCTCCAAAGTTTGCAAAAGCTGCGGTAATCGACGCCGTTGATGCCGCGATGCCATTAGTAGTTGTAATTACTGAAGGTATTCCTGTTCACGATTCAGCAAGTTTCTATACATATGCCCAATCCAAGGGAACAACTCAGATCATCGGGCCAAACTGCCCAGGTTTGATTAGCCCAGGAAAATCAAATGTTGGAATCATCCCTGCAGACATCACTGGAGCAGGCCCAATTGGTTTGGTATCAAAGTCAGGTACTTTGACGTATCAAATGATGTACGAGCTTCGTGACATTGGATTTAGTACTGCGGTCGGAATCGGTGGAGATCCTGTCATTGGAACAACACACATCGATTGCCTCCGTGCATTCCAAGATGATCCAGAGACAACTGCGATCGTAATGATTGGTGAAATTGGTGGAGATGCAGAAGAGCGCGCTGCTGCATTTATTGCAGAGTACGTAACTAAGCCAGTTGTTGGTTATGTTGCAGGCTTTACTGCTCCAGAAGGAAAGACGATGGGCCACGCTGGCGCGATTGTTTCTGGTTCTTCTGGAACTGCTCAGGGCAAAAAAGATGCATTAGAAGCTGCCGGCGTAAAGGTTGGCCAAACACCAAGTGAAACCGCGCGTTTGTTACGCGCAATCATGGGTCGATAACAATGTTGACGCGAGTACTTGGAGCTGCATTGCCCCAAGTCTTGCGTAGCGTTGCTTGGCTTTTACTTCCAATATCTTTTATCGCATTACTTGCGTGGGCTACCGCTGGTAGCGCCACCGGCAATACCGGAGACCCATTACGCGCAGCGTTGTGGATCTGGATTGGTGCCCATTCAATTCCCTTTGATCTCAATCTGCCGCCATCAGGTTTAGCGGGACATCTTTCATATCTTCCTTTGGGAGCGTTGATCTTTCCCGTTCTAGCTATTCGAAACGGTGTAGCTCGCACCATCGAACGTTTAGATAATGACAGTTCCCTTGTTGGCCCAGCCCGCGCAGCCTTTGCCGGCATCTATACATTATTTGCAGTGGGTGCTTCTTTTTTCTCCAAGACTGATTCAATTCGCCCAGTCTGGTATTTCGCATTTATTTATGTTCTTCCCTTCACCTTGTTGTGTGCAGCAACGGTTGGAAGACGAGTTGCGTTAGGTCAAGGATTTCTTTATGGATCGCGCATCATCGCCTTGTTGCTGGGTGCTTCTTCCATAGTTTTTGGAATTTTGTTGCTGGTTAACATTTCAATGGTTAAGAATTTAACGACGGTCTTGCAACCTGGAATTTTTGGTGGATTCCTTTTGCTACTGCTCAATATTTTGTATATCCCTAACGCCGTTGTTGCTACTCTGGCTTACTTCTCGGGAGTTGGTTTTGCCGTTGGCTCTGGGACTATGGTTTCGCCGATTTCTTTTGATTTAAACAAAATTCCTGCCATGCCTTTGCTGGGAGCACTTCCAGAAGGAAAATCTCTGGTCTCGCTAGTTGGCGTGCTCGTAATCATTGCAGCAGGTGCGCTATTGGTTACCTGGACAATTTCGCTTAATCAACGGGTTCTTGTGCAGAGTTTTATCGTCGCAGTCTTACTGGCTGCTTTTGTTGGATATTCAGCAAGTGGTGCATTAATAACTGAAGCAATGTCTGCTGTCGGTGTTTCTACCTGGAAATTCACGCTAGCAATCGCTATTCAACTTGGTCTGGGAGCAGCATTAGCAATTTATCTCCCTAGACTCATTAAGCGCAGATGAAGAAAAACTTTCGTCGAGCTTTAGTAAGTGTTTACAACAAGGATCGACTGATCGAAGTTGGTACAGCTCTTCATGCAGCTGGAGTTGAAATACTTTCAACAGGTTCTACTTCGAAGAATTTAGTTGCTGCGGGAATACCAGTGACCGAAGTAAGTGATTACACCGGTTTTCCTGAAATCATGGATGGTCGGGTCAAGAGTCTGCACCCACGGATTCATGCCGGGATCTTGGCCGATCAAGATAATCCTGATCACTTGGCAACTATTGCGCAGTTAGATATTGCACCGCTTGATTTAGTAATCATTAATTTATACCCATTTGCACAGACAATTGCCGCCGGCACCTCTTTTGAAGACAGCATCGAACAGATTGATATTGGTGGCCCAGCAATGCTTCGCGCAGCGGCCAAAAACCACAGTTCGGTTGCTGTGATTTCAGATCCATCTCAGTATGACCAACTGCTTTCTGCAATTAGTAGTGGGGGCTTTACTAATGCCGAACGTCGTCAATTGGCAGTTACTGCTTTTCGTACTACCGCCGAATATGACGTAGCGATCGCAACGTGGCTTGCAGCAAATGATGCGCACCAATTGCCTGATTGGTTTGGTCAGATTTGGACGCTCAAATCTTCCCTTCGCTATGGCGAAAATCCACATCAAGCTGCCGCCTTGTATGCAGGATCAGATTCTGGGGTTGTTAATGCCGTGCAACTGCATGGAAAAGAAATGTCATTTAACAATTACACCGATGCAGATGCTGCTTGGCGTGCGGTCAGAGACCATCGGGATCCTGCCGTTGCCATCATGAAGCATGCCAATCCTTGCGGAATCGCTGTGTGTGCTTTAGGTGTTGCAGTTGCTTACCAGCATGCACACGAGTGTGATCCGGTATCTGCTTTTGGCGCAGTCGTTGCTGCCAATAGAAAAGTAGATCTTGCAATGGCAGAACCATTGTCAAAGGTGTTCACCGAAGTTGTTATTGCGCCAGATTATGATCAAGCGGCACTTGAACTCTTGATGAAGAAACCTTCGATACGTATTTTGAAAGCCGAAGTTACCCCATTAGCTGCTTTTGAACTTCGCCCAATATCCGGTGGAGTGTTACTACAGCAATCAGATTTGATTGATGCCGATGGCGATTCACCTGCACAATGGAAACAAGTTTGTGGTCCACAGGTTGATGAACAAACGATGAAAGATCTTGAGTTCGCTTGGCGAAGCGTTCGCTCAGTAAAAAGCAATGCGATTCTTCTTGCATCAATGACCGCTTCTGTAGGAATTGGAATGGGTCAAGTAAGTCGGGTTGATGCGGCACGTTTGGCGGTAGCTCGCGCAGGTGCACGAGCAAAGGGTTCAGTTGCGGCAAGTGATGCATTTTTCCCATTTGCAGATGGCCTTGAAATTCTGATTGATGCTGGGGTTACTGCAGTAGTTCAGCCTGGTGGCAGTGTGCGTGATGAAGAGGTAATTGCGGCGGCTACAGCGGCCGGAATAGCAATGTTCTTCACCAATACTCGGCATTTCTCTCATGCATAACTGAGTCGGTAGGCTTAGAACATGAGCGCGAAGATACTAGATGGCAAGTCATTAGCTTCGGCTATGAAAGCCGACTTAGCCATTCGAGTAGCTGCGCTGAAAGCAAAGGGGATTACTCCGGGTCTTGGAACTGTTTTAGTAGGAGATGATCCTGGCTCAGTTTCATATGTCAATGGAAAACATCGAGATTGTAAAGAAGTTGGAATCAATTCCATTCGATTTGATCTTCCAAATGATGCAACTGAGAAAGATGTCTTAGCAGCGATAGCAGATCTAAATGCTTCGAAAGAGTGCACCGGTTACATTGTTCAACTTCCATTGCCCAAGGGGATTAATACTCAGAGAGTTCTTGAAGCAATTGATCCCAGCAAAGATGCAGATGGATTGCACCCATTTAATTTAGGTCGTCTGGTTTTAGGGTATGAAGCCCCGCTTCCATGTACTCCTCGTGCCATCGTTGCGCTGCTTGATCACTACAAGATTTCAACACAAGGGGCAGATATCACAGTGATTGGCCGTGGCCTAACGGTTGGTCGCCCATTGGGATTGTTACTTACCCGCAAGCAAGAAAATGCAACGGTGACACTGACTCATACTGGAACAAAAGATTTAGCGCAGCACACAAAGACCGCTGACATTGTTATTGCCGCAATTGGGAAGTCTCATTTCCTTAAGGCAGAAATGATTAAAGACGGCGCTGTCGTGATTGATGTTGGAATTTCTCGAACAGCAACTGGATTAGATGGCGATGTCTGCCCAGGTGTTTACGAAAAAGCATCATATGTTTCTCCAATGCCTGGGGGAGTTGGTCCCATGACTAGAGCAATGTTGCTGACAAATGTGGTTGATGCATGCAGCTAAATAATCGCCTGCTTGGTCTAGTTAGTTATGGCCTAGTCCTTACCGGAGTGGTTCTAGGGGTCTTTGGGGTAGTGCGAGGCGGATCACTTTTTATCGCCGCCGGAACCGCCGGTATAGCTCTGAAATCGCGAGATTTTCGGCGCATTGAGTTTTATCTTCCGCTGGCTTTGTCGATTGCACTTTTTGTGCTGGCAATTGCACTTCCTCGCGGGCGGTAGAGTTGCCCCATTCGCAATTAGCCATGAATGGAGTCACGATGGGTGGCAAAGTCACTGTAGTCGGTGCAGGTTTTTACGGTTCAACAACAGCGCTTCGCTTAGCTGAATATGATGTTTTTGACACCGTTGTTTTAACTGACATCCTTGAAGGAAAGTCAGAAGGTTTGGCTCTAGACATGAACCAGTCTCGTTCTATTGAAGGATTTGAGACAAAGCTAATTGGCGCAACAACAACTCCAGAAGGTGCCGGCTATGAAGCCACAGCAAATTCAGATGTAGTTGTGATTACTGCAGGTCTTCCTCGCAAGCCAGGAATGAGCCGCATGGATTTAATTGGCGTTAACGCTGGCATCGTGCGCGGAGTTGCTGAAAACATTGCAAAGCATTCTCCAAACGCGGTCATCATCGTGGTTTCAAACCCATTGGATGAAATGACTGCGTTGGCTCAGATTGCAACTAACTTTCCAAAGAATCGCGTAATGGGTCAAGCAGGAATGCTAGACACCGCGCGATTTACTAACTTTGTTGCAGAAAAGCTCGGAGTAAAAGTTGCATCAGTTAAGACTCTGACGCTTGGTTCACATGGAGACACAATGGTTCCAGTCCCAAGTCGTTGCACAGTTGATGGCAAGCCACTGAGTGAGCTTTTGTCACAAGAAGAGATTGCAGATCTTGTTGACCGCACACGCAACGGCGGTGCAGAAGTTGTTGCCTTGCTGAAAACAGGTTCTGCTTATTACGCACCATCTGCAGCTGCTGCACGTATGGCCAAAGCAGTTATTGAAGATTCAGGTGCGATCATGCCTGTGTGTGCCTGGGTTGATGGCGAATATGGAATTTCTGGTGTCTATCTTGGTGTTGAAGCCGAGATTGGTCGTTCAGGTGTGAAGAAGGTTGTTGAAAGCGCACTGACTGATTCAGAAGTTGCAGCCCTTAAGGAAGCAGCTGAAGCGGTTCGTGCAAAGCAAGCAGATG
>CAYMNN010000044.1:0-6585 GCA_964391815.1 uncultured Candidatus Planktophila sp. | reverse complement strand
TCAACGTTGGTGGAAACATGGACTTCAAGAACATGCTCGAGCGTGATCGTCTTGAGTCCAAGAAGATTTCAAAGACAAACTCGGTTACATCTCAACTTCACCATGATCTCGGTGAGAAGAATGTTCACATCGGACCATCGGATTACATTCCATGGCTAGATGATCGCAAGTGGGCCTACGTTCGCCTCGAAGGCCGCGCATTTGGTGACGTTCCTCTAAACCTTGAATACAAGCTAGAAGTTTGGGACTCACCAAACTCTGCTGGTGTAATCATCGACGCACTACGTTGCGCCAAGATCGGTCTAGACCGCAAGATCGGTGGAGCTTTGCTTTCACCTTCTAGCTACTTCATGAAGACACCACCAACTCAGTACACAGATGAGGCAGCTCATACAAAGACTGAAGATTTCATTTCAGGAAAGCTAGAACGCTAAACAATCACTTGGAAAGTAAAACGCCCCTGGGATAACCCAGGGGCGTTTTTTTAACCACTCACGGAGAGTTGAGGGTTAAATCAGAACCTCTTCACTTGTATTTCGTCGGTGAAGAACAGCTGCAATACCTAGAATCAAAAACAGGATTGCACCCCCCAAAGAGGCCATTGCTGCGTAACCGGCAATCATTCCCATGGTGCCAAAGGCATAGGCCTGAAGAAGCATTCCACGCAAAGTATTTCCCATGAACAGCGTTTCACGTAGATCTCCATATTGCTTAATTTTTTCTACATCAGTACTTCCGCCTCGAACTAATCCCATGTAAACACCTGACACCTCTGAATATGTGGCTGGCTTTCCTGTGACAGCGGTGGCTGAAGCATTCATGTGTTCAAGGATGTATAGATCTGAATAGTCGCGTGCCATTTCTCCGGTCACGACTTTCTGTTCTGCCCATTTTGAAAGTTGACCCTTTGTAGCTGTTGGTAAAGATTCAACGGCAGGAAAACTGATGTTTTGCATGGCTAATTGTGATGCGACGTTATCACTTGCAAAAGATGCACCCCAATTAAGTAACCCAGCAAATAAGAGCAGCAAAGCTGCAAACCCTAAACTTACAATTGAGATGATCTTGTCTAAAGTTCTACGTTTCATAGTTCTCTCTCCTTCTTAGGCATTGATAGAAAAATCAACGCAAGACATGTGTACTCGAAAAAGAAGTACGAAGAAAAGAAAAATGCAGGGGTCAGCACTCTCTATTAATGATGCGAGTGTCTACTCTCAATCGATGTGACGATTGCACAAGGATTGTCCATCAGGGCCAACCTCATGATGTGAACATGGGATATGCAAGTTATCAAATGCTTTGTCACCATAGTGAGCCCTGTAGGCAAGGGCCAACAGAACACGAAGATTGGTCTGGCTATCGGACTTAATTCCAAAGACTTGAGCGCTTCGGCTGACAGTGTTCTCAATTACTTTCTCACTGTGAGATGTTTGTGAAGCGATTGCAGCATTAGTTTTACCTTCGCACACAAGCTCCAATATCAATTGTTCAAAGGGTGTTAGGTCCCGAGTTAAAATTGTGATATCACGAGCCATTGTGGTTCCCGCCTCTCCGCGTGTTCCTATTGTGCACTTCTTTTTTTCGCAGGTCACCCCGTAAGATGCGCAAATGAGCGAAATCTTGTCAACACAGTACAAAGAAGTGCTAACCCTCACTTTTAATCGACCCGAAAAGATGAATGCTTTGACTCGATCCATGTACGCAGGATTAGCCAAGGGACTAAACGATGCGGCAGGGGATTTTGGGGTTCGCGCAGTTGTT
Organism: uncultured Candidatus Planktophila sp.; assembly: GCA_964391815.1. GTDB lineage: Bacteria > Actinomycetota > Actinomycetes > Nanopelagicales > Nanopelagicaceae > Planktophila. The sequence goes on along the minus strand of CAYMNN010000044.1, from coordinate 4,824 downwards.
TTAGCTTCCACCGGTGATCACTTCACCGCTGGGAACGACATCAATGATTTCATGAACAACCCTCCAACATCAGATGATTCAGAGGTTGCACAGTTCCTGGCAGCGCTACTCAATTTCCCTAAGCCATTGATTGCAGCAGTTAAGGGCAACGCAGTAGGTGTTGGAACAACCATGTTGCTGCACTGCGATATTGTAATTGCTGGGCCGACAGCAAACTTTTCTATGCCATTTGCCTCGTTGGGACTTGTCCCAGAAGCAGGATCGAGCTACTTGTTCCCTCAACTTGTGGGTTATCAGCGTGCGGCCAGAATCTTTATGACGGGAGAAAGCTTCGGCGCAGATGCTGCGATCGAAATGGGGTTAGTAAGCGCCAAGGATGCAGATCCTTTAGCCCATGCGCTCAAAATCGCCGAACACATCGCCGAGCAACCTCCACAAGCAATCATCAATACCAAAGCGTTGCTCAAGGCTCGTAATCATGATTCAGTTGCGGCAGTAATGAAAGCTGAATTTGAAATCTTTGCAATGGCCCTTCAATCAGAAGAAGCTATGGAAGCATTCGTGAAGTTCATGTCGAAGAAGGGTAAGTAAATGTCACTAGCCGGGAAGAAAATCTTCATCACTGGAGGATCACGCGGAATTGGTTTGGCGATTGCTCTGCGTGCAGCAAAAGATGGCGCATCGATTGCAATTGCTGCAAAGACTTCAGATCCAAATCCAAAACTTCCGGGCACAATTCATACAGCGGCAGCAGAGATTGAAGCTGCGGGTGGAAAGGCGCTAGCGATCCAATGCGACTTGCGCGATGAAACCCAGATCGAAGCAGCAATGGCACAAGCCGCTGAAGCTTTTGGAGGTATCGATATTTTGGTCAACAATGCCAGCGCAATTAACCTGACACGTACAGATCAGACTCCAGCCAAGCGTTTTGATTTAATGTTTGATGTCAATGTTCGAGGAACTTTTCTTACTTCTCAGGCTGCATTGCCTCACTTGCGAAAGTCAGCAGCTGAAGGCCGCAACCCACATATTTTGAATCTTTCTCCACCGCTGTCGATGAAGCCGGTCTGGTTTAAAAACCATGTGGCTTACACAATGGCAAAGTACGGAATGAGTATGTGCGTCCTAGGTATGGCAGAAGAGTTCAAGCGAGATGGAATTGGTGTTAACGCGCTGTGGCCACGAACAGTAATTGATACTGCGGCTCTTCAAATGATTCCAGGCATCGATGCCTTAGCTGGACGTACACCTGAAATTTTGGCCGATGCTGCTTACATCATATTCAATCGTGATGCCAAAGAGTGCACCGGAAACTTCTTTGTCGATGATGTCTTGCTGGCAAGTGAAGGAATTACGGATTTAGAGAAGTATTCAGTCACTCCCGGAACCAAGGATTTCCTTCTCGATTTCTTTTTAGACTAAACTTCACGCATGCGTAAATTAGTCACGGTATTTCTGGTGTCATTGCTATCGGTTTTGGCTATCCCAACATCTTCGGCCCATGTTGAAATTGTTGACTCATTTCCCGAGCGATTTGCAAATGTAAATCCAATTCCGACCCAAGTCTGGATTCAATTTAGTGGGGAATTACAGACTTTAGATGGTCAGGCGCTGAATTCGCTGGAAGTAATTGATTCAACGGGGCTGTCAGTAAATTTTGAAGATCCTGTTATTGACGGCGCGAAGATCATGACAAAGGTTTCAGGCCAAAGCGCTCCCGGAGTATTCACCGTTAAATACCGCGTCGTTGGTGATGATGGACATGTAATTGAAGGTGACTACACATTTAATGCATCCCCTGATTACTCCGAAGAACAATCACCAATGCCAATAAGTTCGACTTCTGGGCAAAGTTCGTTTCCAGTAGGTGGCATCCTGATTGGAGCGTTAATCCTTACTTTCTTAGGCGGAATATTGATGAGAGCAAGAAATCGGAGCGAATAGTTGTGCCCGCATTTGATCTAGAAGTAAATGGCGCAAATGTAATCGCCGATTCCGAGCGCACAGGTCGTGCACGGTCATTGTTCTGGCCATGGGCTGGTGCAAATGTCTCCCTGCTGGCCTTGTCATACGGAGCTTTCTTTCTAGGCTTTGGAATCTCTTTTTGGCAAGCAACAATTGCAGCTTTCGTTGGAACTATTGGATCCTTCTTGTTAGTAGGAATCAGTTCACTTGCCGGAAAGCGTTCAAATGCACCGACGATGGTTTTATCACGCGCATCCTTTGGTGTGAAGGGCAGCAGGTTGCCAGGTGCACTTTCATACTTGATATTCGTGGGTTGGGAAACGATTTTGATTTCCCTTGCCACTTTAGCCACCGGAACAGTTTTCGCTCGAGTTGGCGGAGTTGATCGAAACCTTGCCTTGCTTTTGGGCTTTGTTGTAGCGGCATCACTGACCGTAGTAGGCGGAGTACTTGGCCTTAAAGTCATCATGAAACTTCAAAAAGTCTTAACTATCACTATCGCAACCATGACCGCCTTTTATATTGTATTGACGATCGACAATGTTTCCTGGAGCGCAGTTACTGATATTCCAAACGGAAGTTTCCAGAGTTTTGTGGGCGCGACGATTTTTGCAGTTACTGGAATTGGTCTCGGTTGGGTTAATGCGGCAGCGGACTATTCCAGGTATTTACCACGTTCAGTCTCGAGCAAATCAGTAGTCGGCTGGACAGTTCTGGGAGCTTCAATAGTTCCCATAATTCTTGTGATTTATGGCGCTGCACTTTCTGGAAGCAGCAAGGAACTCAGTGATGCCATTTCTATGGATCCAATCGGTGCGCTAACGACTCTGCTTCCAACTTGGTTTTTGATTCCTTTTGCCTTTGCAGCCATTCTTGGTCTTGTCGGAGGAGCGATTTTAAATCTTTACTCATCTGGATTAACGCTTGTATCTCTTGGCGTTCCAATCAAGCGATACCAAGCTGCAAGTATCGACGCGGTAATCATGTTTGCTGGAGCCATTTATATTGTTTGGGTGGCAGATAACTTCTTCTATCCGTTCCAAGGTTTTCTGATTACTTTGGGAGTTCCAGTTGCGGTGTGGTCTGCAATCTTTGTTGCCGATGTCTTGTTGCGCAAGAAGGCCTATAGCGAAGTTGATTTGTTCAATGCCGACGGAATCTATGGATCAGTCAACAAAGGATCTATTGGTTTAATGATCCTGGGTTCAGTTATCGGCTGGGGATTTGTCACTAACACATTTGCACCTTGGCTTGAATGGCAGGGATATTTCCTAGATCTGATTGGTGGCAAAGATGGTGCCTGGGCATTTTCTAATGTCGGAGTCATTTTCGCTTTAATTATCGGTTTCTTTGGCCATATTCTGTTGGCAACGAGAAAAATCAAAGCGCAGGAGAGCGCCCTCAGTTAGAGTTCTCGCATGACTCGGCGGATTGCACCACTTCGTGATTTTCTACATCGCGAATCAACTGGTGGTTTGCTCATCTTGGCGGCTTCGGCTTTTGGTTTGATTGCTGCTAATTCGCCGTTTTCGGATAATTACTTTTCAGCACTGGATTTCAAATTAACTATAGGTGCTGATTGGTATCTGATTGATCTATCGATTCTGAAAGTCATCAACTACCTTCTCATGAGCATTTTCTTCTTTGTGGTCGGTTTGGAAATCAAACGCGAACTTACCTCAGGCCACCTAGCCTCCTTCAAGAAAGCTCTTTTGCCATTTATCGCAGCACTTGGCGGAATGGCAGTTCCTGCACTTATCTATTTGGCAATCGCTGGAGGTGTTGCACCTGGTGGCTGGGGAGTACCTGTTGCTACCGATATTGCCTTAGCAGTTGGTTTGCTAGCCATGCTGGGACCATCAGTTGCTGCATCGTTGCGTACTTTTTTACTTGCACTTGCTGTGATTGATGATATTGGTGCGATCTTGATCATTGCTTTTGTTTATTCAACGGGAATCAATTTCTCATGGTTGGCAGCTGCCGCGATGTCTGTTGGTGTCATCGCTGTACTAAAGAAAGCAGGCGTTGTATCAATGCTTGTTTATTCAATCTTTGCATTCACGCTGTGGTTCTCCTTCTACAAGACAGGTGTACACCCAACTTTGGCCGGCGTAATTATTGGGCTTATGACTCCAAACATCCTGCACCGCAGTACTAAAGTTGAAGATGTCGAGGACGGCTCTGTTTCAGTCATTGAATGGCTCGAGCATAAATTCCACCCAATAAGCACTTTATTTGTCGTTCCAATTTTTGCTTTTGCAAATACTGGTGTAGTTATCACGAACGAATCAATTAAGGGCGCTTGGCAATCCCTAATCGCATGGGGAATTTTCTTTGGTTTGGTAATCGGAAAACCACTTGGTGTTCTCCTCGCGTCGATTGCTGCCAAGCGTTCGAGATTGGCTGATTTTCCAGAAGGAGCAACAAACTATTCAATTCTGGCAACAGGAAGTGCTGCGGGTATCGGATTTACAGTGGCTATTTTCATCGCGGATTTGGCTTTTGATGATGCCCAGACTCAAGACATAGCAGTTCTTGCTGTCATAGTCGCCTCTGTAGTTAGTGCATTACTTTCAATAGCATTATTCAAATTGCTTTCTCGAAAGTAAAAAACAAAACCCGCCTTTTTAGGGGCGGGCTTTGTTGTGACTGACTTTTAGATGTCGTAATACAGTTCGAACTCAGCTGGGTGTGGACGTAGTCGAACGTAGTCAACTTCTTCCTTACGCTTGAATGCGATCCAGGTATCGATCAGATCCTTAGCAAATACTCCACCGCGAGTAAGGAAATCGTGATCATTTTCCAGATTGTTAAGAACTGCATCTAGTGAACCTGGAACCTGAGGAATTGATGCTGCCT
>CAYMNN010000043.1:0-6588 GCA_964391815.1 uncultured Candidatus Planktophila sp. | reverse complement strand
GATCCATCGGCGTAATAAGCACGATACAAAGGCGAAACCGGCATCAGTTCAACCCAGTCCTTCATATCTTCTCCGACGCAACTAAATGCATCTTGAATCAATGACGGCATAGTTAGAACTGTTGGACCGGTATCAAATGAGTACCCATCTTTTTTCAACAAACCACTGCGACCACCAGGGACTGATTCACGTTCAATCACAGTTACCTTGCGACCTGCACCTGCTAAACGAAGCGCAGCGCTTAGGCCGGCATAGCCAGCACCGACAATGACAACATGATCGGTGGGACCTTTGACGCGAGCAGGCATTTAAGCACTCCTTTTAGTTGCGATGTTAGCTAGCTCGACGAGCAAAGCCTTTCCATCGTTGGTGAAAAGTGAAGATTCTGCTGCAGTTAGCGCAGCATCTGTCAGTGTTTCAATCGTTGATTCAAGTTCAGCGCGAGCCCCTGTTGATTCAATAATTTCTTGCAAGATGGCAACCCCGTCGGCATCAAGATCTGGGCGACCAAAGTACTTCTTACATGTTTCAGCTTGTGCGGCAGTTTGGCGTTCATGTGTCATTGCGATCAACACAGTTCGCTTTCCTTCACGCAGATCATCTCCGGCAGGTTTACCCGTCACAGATGGATCGCCAAAGACTCCCAAGAGATCATCACGCAGTTGGAAAGCTTCACCTAGCGGCAATCCGTATGCAGATAAGGCCGCGAGAATTTCATTATTGTATTTCGAACTCAGTGCTGCACCCAGATGTAGCGGGCGCTCAATTGTGTACTTACCTGACTTGTAACGCGCAATCTTCATGGATCGTGCCGTATCAGTATTCTTTTGAGTCTGTTCGTGAATATCTAAAAATTGTCCGGCCATTAATTCAACACGCATCTCGTTGTACAACGGGATCATTCGTGCGTAGTGCTCATTGGATAACCCTGCGCTGTTAAGCATTTGATCCGACCACACCAATGCCAAATCACCCAGCAGAACTGCCGCAGATAGCCCATATTGAGGCGCAAAACCATCTAACTGATCCTGCACATGCATAGTTTCGAAGTGGCGATGGATAGATGGTTTACCGCGACGAGTATCAGAACCATCCATCAAATCATCATGTATCAATGCACATGCTTGTAAAAGTTCTAACGCTGCAAATGCACGGGTTGTTGATTTTTCAATTGCACCACCTGCAGCTGCAAAGCCGGCATAAGCAAACAGCGGACGAAGTCGCTTTCCGCTATCTAATAAGAAGGAAGACAAGGCTTCAGAAACCGGCGATAAGTCCGATGAGATCGAATTCAGATAAGCACTCTCGCGGTTCAGGAAGATGCTTAACTCTTCCTCGACGGCACTTCGCACGCTCTTTAATGTCGCCTTTGGCTCTGAACTCACGCGGTAACGGTACCCTCACTCCGTGGTACTTCGCACTTCGTATTCATTCGAGTTCTTCCCTCCAAAGGATGTTGAGGGTGAAGATCGTCTCTGGGCTGCCATTGAAGGGCTTAAATCAATCGCCCCCGACTTTGTATCAGTGACTTATGGGGCCGGTGGATCTACCCGCGATCGCTCAATTCGGATTGCTCAAGAAATTACCAAGCGGACAGGTATTTCAACCGTTGCTCACCTGACATGTGTTGGATCTACCCGCGATGAATTAATCGCAATTTTGCACAGCTATAGAGAAGCAGGTATCACAAGTATTTTGGCACTTCGCGGAGATCCAACTGGGGGACCAAGTGCGCCGTGGACTCCAACACCAGGTGGTTTCAATCATGCCGATGAATTAGTTCAGTTAGCTGATGAATTTGGTGGCTTCACAATCGGAGTTGCTGCATTTCCTGATGGTCACCCAGCATCTAACGGAGACTTTGCAAAAGATGTAGATGTTTTGATTCGCAAAGAAGAACTCGGTGCAACTTTTGCCACTACTCAATTTTTCTTTGAAGCACATCGGTACACCCGATTAGTTGAAGCTCTTGCTGCCCGAGGATCAAAGTTAGTAGTAATTCCCGGAATCCTGCCGGTCACCAATGTGAAGTTATTGCATCGCATGGCCGAACTCGGTGGAACGCCAATCCCGCCACAAATCGCAGAAGCATTTGCGAAAGTAGAAAACGATCCGCAGGCTGTGCGCGAACTAGGCGTCGAGATAGCAACCTCACTGTGCCAAGAGCTATTGGCCGCAGGTGCTCCAGGTTTACACTTCTACACAATGAATAGCTCTACAGCTACTCAAGAAATCTATAGAAAGCTCAACCATGTTAAGTAAGCAAGAGTTCAAGGCAAAGTGGAGTTCTTTGCACAGTGATGCCGAAACCAAGGGCATTGTCGGTGCCTGGCTTAACATCTCTTATCGCTTTGGCTTGATTTGCACCCTGCTTCGTATTTCTCCAAACGCGCTTACTTATTTAGGTTTGTTGGGTGCGATCGGGACTGCGTTAACTGCACAAACCTGGTGGTCAATTCTTTTCCTTGTTTTTTCATTGTTTTGCGATGGCATCGATGGCAGCGTTGCGATTTTCCAGCAACGAGATAGCAAATGGGGCGCGACCCTTGATTCAGTTGTAGATCGCATCAGCGAAGCGCTGTGGTTTTATACCTTGTATGCAATCGGTGTACCTGCATGGATTCCTATAACTTTGTGGTGTGTTGCAGCTTTCCAAGAGTATGCACGAACCAAGTTGATCTCATTAGGCGTCAGCGACATAGGTGTTGTAACTCCGGCGGAGCGTCCAATGCGTGCAAGTTACATATTCATCATTTTGGTAATGGGCTTACTGAACATCCCTGGACTAACAATTGTTTCAGGGGTTTTCCTTGCAATTCAGTGCTACAGCTTTGTTAGTGTCGTGCGTTTTTCTCGTAGCCAATTGCTTCCGTAACTAAATCACCACTAATTCCTACTAGTGGCAATCCACCACCTGGGTGAGCAGAGCCACCAACTAGATACAAACCTTTAATAGGCGAACGGTTCTTAGCGCGCATAAAGGCTGCACGCGCACCATTGCTAGACGTTCCATAGATCGCACCGCCTGGAGCCAGAACTGCAGCCTCTAAATCAGCTGGTGTTCTAACCGTTAAGGATTCCAAGCGATCGCGCACAGAAATGCCTCGTGCTTCGATCTGATCGATAATTGTGTTGGCATAGTTTCGAGCAAACTCTTTATCGTTCCAATCAAACTGTCCATGTGTTGGCGCATTAACTAAAACGAACCAGCCTTCAAGGGTTTCATCTTTGCTCATCAATGGATCTTGCGGAGCGCAGATATAAATCGTTGGCTTTTCAACGGGCTTGCCTTCAGTAAAAATCGCATCAAATTCAGCGTCATAATCTTCTGGGAACAAAATAGTGTGGTGGTTAAGCACCTGATCTGGGTCTTTACGCATCCCCAGTAGCAAAGAAAAACCTGCCACAGAAACATCAGCCTTTTCAATGTTTTTGCGAGCCTTCTTCAATGCTTTCTTATTCCCAGTAATCAGCTTGTTATAGACAAGTGATGCATCAGCATTTGCAACAACTGCATCTGCCTGGACAAAAGTTCCATCTGCCAGGACTACACCTGTCACCTTTTTACCTTCCGTAGCGATGGATGCCACTGGAGTGTTTAAATGAAACTTGACCCCAACATCTAATGCCCGCTGATAAACAGTGGCAGTCAACTGGCCCAAGCCACCCTTTACATGCCAAGCCCCAAAGCTTTCTTCAACAAAAGCAATAGTTGAAAGCACTGCAGGTGCTTTACGAGGATCTGATCCACTGTAGGTTGCATATCGATCCATGATGTAACGCAGACGCTGGTCCTTAATGATTTCATCAGCGTGCGTGCGCAAAGTTTTCCACGGCGCAATGATTTTCATATCCCGCAAAAAGGTGAAGCGCTTCATCAGCGAGATAGGGGATTTCAATTCAGATTCAATAAAGGGTCCACGGCTAACATCCCACATACGTTCAGCACGTTTCATAATGCGATCCCACTGGGCAGCACTTTCAGCACCGAAAGATTGGGTGATCGAATCTAAAGTTTCTTTTCTAGACAGATTGGCAAACTTCACATTGCTGCCATCTGCAAAGCGGTAATCAAAGGATGGATTTACTGATTCGATGGGACAGACAAAGCCCATGGGCTTGCCGGTTCGCTGAAAGAAATCTTTGTAAACCGCGGGCAAAGTTAATAAAGACGGACCAGTATCAAAAGCAACTTTTCCAATCCATTCAGTGCGACATTTTCCGCCCACTTGATCAGATGCCTCGTATAAAACAACTTCGTGACCGCCTCGTGAAAGACGCGCAGCAGCTGTCATGCCGCCCATTCCTGCGCCAATCACCACGATCTTCATACTGTGCGACCTTTCCACATCACTGACTTGCGCACTAAGTATGAGTAAACAATCAGATAAATCAGTGCAGCGATTGATATCGGGTGCAACACACTATCCATAACATTGCCACGACTCTTGACCGCGCTTAGTACACGCGTTCCAACCATGGCCGCAAAACCAAGCCACCCATATGGATTTCCTGAAAGCCCCACAATCAATGTTCCGATGCTTACCGCAAATAAAAATGCCATCACAAAAACTGCGCCAACTAATGATCCAAAAGCTTTATTCAGAGATTTTCCATATCCAGCTTTAATCTCTTTCCAGGATGCATACATTCGGGTTTCGGCGATATCTGAACCGTTGATGACAGTTCCGGCTGAGCCACTAGCAATTAACTCACGTGCCAAGAAAACATCATCGATTACTGAATGTTTAACCGATTGATATCCACCAATTGCATCAAGTGCCGAACGTCGTACGGCAAAGAATTGACCATTTGCAACTGCCATCGAAGTGCGTCCTGAACTTTCGGCATACCGCAATGGAACCGTTGTAAGCCAAGACCATTGAAGCAAAGGCTGAATCAAACGCTCGGCAAATGTTTGTGCAATCTGGCGTGGATACGGCGAAACAAAATCTAACCGCGCACCGTGCAGCACTGTGACCGCTTTATTAATCGCATCATTTGTTAAGCGCACATCTGCATCTATTGAAACAAGCACATCTTCGTTGCTAGCTTCATACAACTGCTGCAAAGCCCACGTCTTACCTATCCAACCATCAGCAAGCGGCGCACCCTTGATAACCGTAAAGCGGGGATCTGATGCAGTGAGCTTCTGCAGAAGTTCAAATGTCGAATCCTCTGAATTGTCATCAAGTAAGTAATAGTTAAAGGTGCCATCTTGGGCCGAAAGCGTTGTCACGATTCCTTCGACATTTTCGGCTTCATTGCGCATCGGAACCACAACACCGACCGAATCCAACAATTGTGAAGTGGCTTTCGGTGTGCGAATTTGGACAAAGTTAACCGCTGCAATTGCGAGCAGAATTAATGGAATTAAAAAGAAAAGGATCATCAAAAGGCTAGGGTCTTCCGACCCATCGATTAAAGAAGTAAGGAGCCAGCAAAACCCCAAGGATTGCACCTGAAAAGAGTGCGACTCCGGGGCGGCCAAAGAAGAATAAGTTTCCAACGACTCCCGAAAACCAAGTCCAGAAAAGCAGCACATCTGCGGCGATCAAAGATCCACCCACCTTGCGACGTTCGCGTGGTGTAGCAAAGTGCAAAATCGTTATCAACGTCATTCCGGACAATAACCAACCAAAGGTGTTGGACAATGGAATTTCAGGTTGAAACGGAACATGTGCGCCAGTAACAACCCACGTCCAACGTCCTGCAGTGACCATCAGGGGATCCAAGAAAAGATCCCACGCCATCATCAACAATCCGCCATACAAAAATACCCATGATTTACCAATTCGTCGTGCAGCAACTAAGCAAGGGTGGGCAATCATTACCCAAGCAAAAGGCACAACTAATGGCACATCAAAAATCTTTGGACCTAATGTTGATGAATACGAATATTCACCAAAAGGCCAAGTTGTAGAAACACCTAGTTGCTCAATGAAGTAACCAAAAAGCAGAGTTATTCCGAGCATGCTCCAGCCATAGCGGGCACCGTAGGCAGCGATTCCGTGAAGAAACATGGCAAGTGCTGCCGTAAAGACAGATGTAATTGTGATGAACTGCAAGACGCCACCATCAACTAATGGATAAGCGATCTGCATAAAAATTGTTAAGCCAAGAGCAACACCCATTACTTTGACGAGCAGGGGAGACGCGCCACCTCTAGCCCGACGACGGGGTGTGTAATGGCGGATGGACATAGGTATAAGTCTGCCTTATTCCATTTATTTAAGACAGTTACTGCAACGTTCCGCGGACTTCACGCACAGCAAAACGCGCGAAAAGCTCTTCTGAATACCAGTTATAGGCCGATGTATCTGCAATCGCCTTTTGGTGCGCAGCCCCTTTATATGCAAAGTCGCGAATTGCAGCGCCAGATTCCCACAGTGAAAAAGTTCCCTGTAGCCCAATTGGTGCTTCACCTATTCCAATGGCTGCAACTAAGCCAGGTGCTGCTTTAAGCGAAACGGTAACGGGTGGGACTGAACTCCAAAATCTAAAGTTCTGACTCCATTTAATTCGCGCACGTGTAATTGCTGCGACTTGTCCGTCCCAGTCCTTAACTGCGCCAACAAAAGGTTCTTT
>CAYMNN010000042.1:0-6589 GCA_964391815.1 uncultured Candidatus Planktophila sp. | reverse complement strand
GTAAGAAATGTCGTAATTGTTGGATCAGGTCCAGCTGGGTACACCGCTGCGATCTATGCTGCGCGCGCGCAATTAGATCCAATTATTTACGAAGGTTCTGTCACTGCAGGTGGCGCGCTTATGAATACAACTGAGGTTGAAAACTTTCCTGGCTTTACTGATGGAGTCATGGGTCCAGACTTGATGGACAGCATGCGCAAGCAAGCAAAGCGTTTTGGTGCAGAACTGATTACAGATGACATTGTTGAAATGGATTTAACTGGTGATATCAAGGTATTAAAGGATGGTTCTGGAAACACTGTTAAAGCGAAGTCAGTAATTCTTGCAACCGGCAGTGCTTACCGCGAAATCGGTTTAGCAAATGAAAAGCGTTTATCTGGTCACGGAGTGTCTTGGTGTGCAACGTGTGATGGTTTCTTCTTCCGCGGACAAACTATTGCCGTAGTTGGTGGCGGAGACAGCGCAGTTGAAGAAGCAACATTCTTAACGCGCTTTGCTGAAAAAGTTGTTTTGATTCACCGTCGCGATACTTTGCGTGCATCAAAAATTATGGCAGAGCGCGCAAAAGCTAATCCAAAGATTGAATTCTTATGGAACACCGAAGTTATTGATGTTTTAGGTGCGGACAAAGTTGAAGCGCTTAAATTGCGTAACACTGTTGATGGCACCGAATCAGAGCGCGCCTTTACTGGTTTGTTTGTTGCTATCGGACATATTCCACGCAGCGAATTAATTGTTGGCCAAATTGATTTAGATAATGAAGGTTATGTAATTTGTGAAGGCCGATCTACTCGCACCAACCAAAAGGGTGTTTTTGCGTGCGGCGACCTGGTTGATCACACCTACCGTCAAGCAATTACCGCAGCTGGTTCTGGATGTGCCGCAGCGTTGGATGCTGAAAAGTTTTTGGCTCACTAAGTTTTTCCCTGATTTAACACCGACAAAAAGAGGAGTACGACGATGGCAACTAGCAAAGTAACGACAGCAACCTTTGAGGCAGAGGTTCTCAAGAGCAGCACCCCTGTTTTGGTTGATTTTTGGGCTGAATGGTGTGGCCCATGCCGCGCGGTTGGACCAATCCTTGAGGAAATTTCAGATGAGTACGGTTCAAAGATCAAGATCGTAAAGCTGAACACAGATGAAGAGTCTGCGATCGCGATCAAGTACGGCATCACATCAATTCCTTCAATGTATGTTTTTGTTAACGGCGAAGTTGTTACACAAATCGTTGGTGCAAAGCCAAAGCCAGCACTACTGAAGGATCTTGAAAGCTTCCTCGCATAAAACCATGTCAGATTTAACCGAGTCGGAGATCCGCTCATTTCAACAAGCCCGTGGCCTTGATGTCACGGGTTTTGTTGATGCGGTCACCGCACGCGCATTAGAAGAAGCGCGTTGGAAACTTGGTGATCGTTCTTTATATCTTCACACTGTCGATTTAATGCGCGGTGATGATGTTGCCGCGTTGCAAGCTCGTTTAACTGAAATGGGTTTTGATTGCGGGCGAGTAGATGGAATTTATGGGCCGCGTACAGAATCAGCGGTGAAAGAGTTTCAAAAATCTGTTGGTGCAACAGTTGATGGTAAATGTGGTCCAGCAACAATGATTGCTTTGATTCGTTTAACTAAAATTGTTTCAGGTGGAGTTCCGTCTACTTTACGTCAAAATGCAACACAACAAAGTCGTGGTCCTGCATTAGCAAACAAGGTAATTGTTTTAAACCCTGATTCAGATGATCAAATTGTTTACGATGTCGCACTTCGTACAGAAGGCCGTCTGCTTGCTTTAGGTGCATCGGTTTTTCTTACCCGTGGTGTTTTAAATAATCCTTCTGAACATGATCGAATTGAATTTAGCAATAAGAGCAATGCTGATTTGATGATCTCTTTAAATCTTGATTCATATAAAAATGAAAAAGCACATGGTGCTGCTACTTATTTTTATGGCAGTGATACTCATGGTGTTCATTCAATTGTTGGTGAACGATTTGCTTCGTTGGTACAACGTGAAATTTGCGCGCGAACAGATTTAGCTAATTGCCGAATTCATGCAAAAACATGGGATTTGTTGCGACTTACAACCGCGCCAACCGTCAGAATTGATTTGGGGTACACCAGTAATCCAGGGGATATGTCACGGTTATCTCGTCCAGATTTTCGCGATGTAATCGCCGAAGCCTTAGTTATTGCAATCCAACGGCTGTATTTAGCCGCAGAAGATGATGCAAAAACAGGAACTTTAAGAATTTCAGATCTACGTAAAGCTGGTATTCGCCGTTAAATAACACTCAAGTCAACGCTTGGGTATGGCAGACTTACGACATGTCAGATATCACGCAACGCTTCTCCACGGGTGCTCCACAAAATCTTGAACAAAGATTTGCAACTCGAGCCGCGCACATGAAGCCAAGTGAGATTCGCTCACTGTTTGCCGTGGCATCTAGACCTGAAATTGTTTCTCTAGCTGGTGGAATGCCAAATCTTTCTGCGTTACCAATGGGAATGATGGCTGATGTTGTTAGTAATTTAGTTCGTGACAACGGTCAAGAAGCGCTGCAGTATGGAAACGGTCAAGGACATCCGAAATTGCGCGAGCAAATTTGTGAAGTTATGGCACTTGAAGGAATTCGCGCTAACCCAGATGATGTTTTGATTACAACTGGTTCACAACAAGCGTTGGACCTTATTTCACGCATCTTTTTAGATCCACAAGATGTTGTGTTGTGTGAAGCGCCTTCATATGTTGGAGCTCTCGGAACATTCCATCAATATGAAGCATCAGTTGTACATGTTGAAACCGATGACAATGGTTTAGTGCCTTCAGCTTTAGTTGAAGCAATTAAGAGTGTGCGTGAAGCGGGGCGAAAGATTAAGTTCCTGTACACAATTCCTAATTACCAAAATCCAAGTGGTGTGTTGTTGCCAGCAAGCCGACGAACAGAGATTTTGAAGATTTGTCGCGAAGCTGGCATTTTTGTTGTGGAAGACAACCCATATGGTTTGTTGGGATTTGATAAGCCGTCGCCAAATGCGATGCGTGCTGAAGATTCTGAAAATGTGATCTATTTAGGATCATTTTCAAAGACAATTGCACCTGGTTTACGTGTGGGCTGGACCTTGGTTCCACCATCACTGAAAGAAAAGTTGGTTATTGCCAGCGAATCATCGATTTTGTGTCCATCAAACTTCACCCAGTTAACGATTTCTAGTTACTTGGCTGATCAACCATGGCGTGATCAAATCGCATCATTTTGCGATTTATATAAGACACGTCGTGATGCGATGTTGGAATCACTGGAAGAGCATTTTCCAGCAACTGCGCAATGGACAAAGCCTGGCGGCGGTTTTTATGTCTGGGTTACTTTGCCACCAGAAATTGATACCACTGCTTTGATGCCAAAGGCGATTGTTGCAAAGGTTGCCTATGTGCCAGGAACCGCGTTTTATGCCGATGGTTTTGGTTCTTGGTCATTGCGTTTGTCATATTGCTACCCAACACCAGAACGAATCCGTGAAGGTGTTAAAGCATTAGGTGGAGTAATTAAACAAGAAATGGCTAGCCGAAAAGGTTTTGAACTTAAAGGTTAGTTTTGAATCGCTTTTCTGATTCGTTGTAAATCTTGTGCTCCGGCAAATTCAATAACAATTGTTCCTTTTTTCGCGCTGCCTTGAATTGTCACGCGGGTATCTAGCGCGTCACCGATTTGATCTGCAATCTCTTGTAATTCGGGGCTGGCAGATTTCGCGCCTTTTGGCTTCTTTGTCGACTGACCTTTTGGTGCACCTGAAGAAATTATTTCTTCGGTTGCGCGAACAGATAAGCCTTCGCTAACGATTCGGGCCGCTAATTTTTCAATTGTTGCCGCATCACTTAAACCAAGCAGTGCACGTGCATGACCTGCTGATAAAACACCAGAAGCTAATTTTTGCTGAACCGATGGTGGTAAGTTCATTAAACGAATTGTGTTTGAAATCAATGGGCGTGATCGTCCCAACTTGGCGGCAAGTTCATCATGTGTGCAATTGAAATCAGTTAACAGTTGTGAATACGCCGCGGCTTCTTCCAACGCGTTTAGTTGGCTGCGGTGAATATTTTCAATCAAAGCTTCGCGAAGTAATTCATTATCTGGAGTCTGTCGAATAATGACTGGAATACTTGTTAAACCAGCCGCCTTTGCTGCGCGAAAGCGGCGTTCTCCCATAATTAATTCATATTTGCCGGGCTTAGTTTGGCGAACTACTGGCGGTTGCAAGATACCAATCTCTTTAATTGATGCAATTAATTCATCTAACGCAACTGGATCAAAGTGCGTGCGTGGTTGACGTGGGTTGGGAGAAATTGAAGAGATAGGTACTTCGTTTTGTTGACCAACCTCTTTGTCTCCAACAGTTAATGTTGTTGGAATCAATGCATCAAGATTTGTACCTAATCCACCACGGCGTGCCATTAAGCGATCTCACCTTCACGTTTGTAATTAATTGAAACAACATTGGAATCAAATGGCTTTCCGCGTTCTGCTAATTCGCGCGCAACAGACATGTAAGCAACCGCGCCTGGTGACACAGGATCGTAGGTCATAACTGTTTGTTTAAATCCAGGAGCTTCTGACACACGAACTGTGCGGGGGATAGGAATATCAATTAATTCATTTGGGTAATGTTTTCTAATTTCATTAGCAACATCATTTGCAAGGTTTGTATTGTTAAACATTGTTAATACAAGTGTTGAAAGTTTTAACGCTGGATTCAAACGCTTCTTAACTAATTCAAAAGTTTTAAGTAATTGTGACAAACCTTCAAGTGAGTAGTACTCGCATTGAATTGGAATTAAAACTTCTTTGGCTGCAGTAAATGCGTTGATTGTTAACAAACCAAGTGATGGTGGGCAATCAATAAAAATGTAATCGATTGTTTCGCCAATAGCTGCGCGTTCTGTAACTAAATCTTCAATTGCTTCTTTCAAACGCATTTCGCGCGCAACCATCGGAACTAATTCAATTTCTGCTTGCGCTAAAGAAGTATTTGATGAAACACATTCAAGTGAAGGAAAGCCTGCAACTTTTTGAATTACTTGTGCCATTGATGATTCACCCATCAACACTTCGTAAATTCCTGCATTATCAAGATGTTCAACACCTAATGCAGTTGATGCGTTTCCTTGTGGATCAAGATCAATAACAACAACCTTTAAACCACCCATGGAAAGGGCTGCAGCTAGGTTGACGGTGGTGGTGGTTTTGCCGACCCCACCCTTTTGGTTGGCCACGGTCAGGATTCGAAGGGAGGCTGGTTTTGGCATCGCCTCTTTAAGGCGACGGGTGCCTATGACCTTCTTTGTTTCACGTGAATCATCCACGTGGGTAGTTAAGCACCTTTTTTGACCTCGACTATGCGGCCGAGCTCGATTCCTTCCAGATTTACCTCATGAAGGGTCGCTTTTGGTACCGCGAGCATCTCTTCTTGGGCTTTTTCACCCTTCATGGCCAGCAATGAGCCATTGGTTTTCAAAAGGTGCCAGCTAATCTTCTTCAACTTCTCTAGGGGAGCCACCGCTCGGGCGGTTACATAATGGGCGGTGAGCTTTACATCCTGGGATCGGCCGCGGATAACCTGGATATCAAGGCCTTCAACGGCTTCCTGTAGAAACTCCACGCGGCGTTCCAGGGGTTCAATCAAGGTAACCTTCAAATCTGGACGGGCCAGGGCGATCACGATTCCAGGCAAGCCTGCCCCAGAGCCGATATCAAAGACGGTTGCACCTTCTGTGAACAGGGTGGTTACAGGTAGGCAGTTCAGGATATGACGCTCCCAGATACGGTCGGCTTCGCGTGGGCCGATTAATCCACGCTCAATTCCAGCGGTTTCTAGGAATTTTGCGTAGGCGTGAACCCGCTCAACATCTGGAAAATGCCTCGCGATGAGGGTTTCACGTGAAACCTGCACTGGTTTACGCTGGGTAGATAACTACGAAACGGTTTGGATCTTCTCCATCAGACTCTGAGCTCAGGCCAAGATCCTGGATTGTGTCGTGGATGATTTTGCGCTCAAAAGCGTTCATTGGCTTCAATTTGATTGAATTACCGGTGGTCTTTGCCTCTTCAGCCATATCTTCGGCCAGCTTCTTGAGCTCCTTTTTGCGGCCAGCGCGGAAGTTATCGATATCCAGCATCAAACGGCTGCGATCACCTGTAGATGTCTGAACCGCTAGGCGGGTTAGCTCTTGGATTGCGTCCAAAACTTCGCCGTCACGACCAACTAGGTGGTTGAGCTTGCCGCCCACGATCGCAAGGGATGCGCGGTCGTTTTCAACATCAATATCGATGTCGCCATCTAGATCTGCGATGTCTAGCAGCGCTTCTAGGTAGTCAGCGGCGATATCGCCTTCTTCTTCGAGCTTAGCTACACCTTTTGGGGCTTTTGCCGCTTTTGTGGTGGTTTCTTCGCTTACTTCAATTCCTGCTTCTACGGTCTCTGCTTTAGCTTTTGCCATGATGCCCCCTTTGTCGGGATTGTAGTTAATTAAACCTTTTGGGTAGATATGTCCGTTTTACTTCTTCTTTTTCTTCTTTTTTGGCTGTTGGCGCTGACC
>CAYMNN010000041.1:0-7210 GCA_964391815.1 uncultured Candidatus Planktophila sp. | reverse complement strand
AACCGCCCAGAAAGACTTACTTTACGACCACGAACTCCTCGGATAACAGTTCTACATCAGCAAGGGGAAGGCTGATTTAGAGCAAGTGACCGGGGAGTTCGCTTTTCTATTTCCAGACAGTTTTTTCAAGAATTTTGTTGAATTACAGAGAAATCAAAAATCTACAGCAACCCTGACAAATCATCTGGAACTTCTAAACTCTTCAGGAAGCTCTCAGGGGTCAAAAGATCATCAGCTGTTGGAAGAATTCCACTCCAAATTCGATCACGAGCTTCAATATCTTTTATCTCGCGAACCTGCTTCCAAAATGCTGATGCTTCTCGTGCAAGTCGTGGTGAAACTTGCAAACCAAATAGTGATGAAAATAGTTGTTGTGCTGGTGCAGATGTCGCGCGAGCTCTGCGCAATGTCTCTTGAAGTGCGCCAATGTTAGGAAGTCGGTCTCCTGCAGCATGTGTGACGACATCTTCGCTCCAACCATCAATTAATGCCAGCACTGTTTCTAACTTTGTTAATGCTGCGCGCTGGGCTGGAGTTTCTTGCGGTGTGAAAATTCCATCGTTAAGTGCGATAGTAAAACTTTCTGGGTTTGAAGGATCAAAACCATTACCTGATTCAAGCGCTTGTTGTGCTTGTTCTTGAATCGCGTCCATATCAATGTTGATTCCCTTGCCGTAATCAGTAATTGCAGTACGGATGTATGAAACAAGCCAAGGATTATGTGCAAACAAACGAGCAACGGCAGCTTCGCGCAATGCGTGGAAGATGCGGATCTCATCCATAGGAATATCAAGATCAGTTGCCCACACCTTGATGTTTTGTGGGACAAGAGTTGGATAAGCACCATCAATAAGCGGCAAACCAACATCATGTGCGCCAGTGACCTTGCCAGCTAAACCGCCAATTGCTTGGCCAAGCTGGGTAGCAACAAGTGAGCCAATAAATGAATTCAAAAGCGCCGAGATCATGCCGATTGGAATCTGCATGTTGCCTTGGCCAAAGGGATTGTCTTGTGACTCGCTGTCACCCTGTGCTTGGTTGAGCAATTCACCGATTGCAGATGACAATCCGATTGCTAATGGTTCAACAGTTGTTTGCCAACCCGCCAAAGTTGTATCAACCCAATCAGTGCGAGCAAGAGCAACACTGCCTGAGTTTGGAGATTGCGGGAAAAAAGTTGCATCGTTAAGCCATAGCTCTGCGATTGAAATTGCCTGTTCAACATCAGAAACATCGTTCGCACCGATCGGCGCAGATCCTTGGGCGGTTGCAAACTTCTTAGCGGTGTCGCGCACTAGGTTTTTTGGTAGCGCCTCAGTTGAACCGCCAAAACCAGAAGCATTTATTCCAAGCTTTGAGAACTGTTCTTGAATCTGCTGTTGCATCTGTTGCATCATCGCAGCGAAATCGACTGGCTCGTTAGAGTCATCCGAGTTTCCTGGTGTGAAGCCAAAAGGTGTCATAGATCAATCCTCCCAGTGTTAGAACAACTTCGCACCCTTTTCTATTCCAACGCGTTTTCCCGGTCAGCGCTGGGCGGTTGCAACCAGTAGGCTGGGCTCATGTCCAACGCTTTCGCAGCTTTAATCTGGTGGGTAGTTCCTGCCGCGGGACTAATTGGTGCCCTGGGTTATGTTCTGTGGGTTACAAAGTTTCAAGGAAAATTTCAGCAAGAAACACAGCGCTCTGTTGGACAGTTCCAGCGCTTTCAGGATTCTCTCCGCGATTCCCAAGCACGAGATGTTGCAACGGGCGGGGCGATAATTGCAACAACTGCTGCTGTTAGCGGCGATGATGTGAATGATCAAGGCCCAGATGCCATCAATGATTTTAGCGCTTTTGATTCTGGTTCATTTGATGCGGGATCTGCTAACTAGGTCTAGCAACATCTAGCGCGAAATCAATTGAACACAAGATGATGAGATTCTCAAGACTTCCGCGATTAGTAACAGCAACTCTGGGAATCTTCTTTGCCTTAGCAACCCTTGCCCCGCTTCCATTTGCAATTGTCTTGCCGGGTGAGGCACAAAACATTTTTAAAGGTGTAATCTCATTTAAAGGATTAACAAATTATCCGCCATCTGGTCGTATTGATTTAATGTCAATCAGAGTTACCAATCCAGATGCATGGATCTTTGGACCAGAACTTGTGTATTCATGGATCAGTGGCAACCGAGCTGTTTATCCAAAATCTGCAATCTATCCTCCTGGTACTTCAACAGAAGAAGAGAGCAAGCAAGCCAAAGAAGACATGGTTAAATCTCAAGACACTGCAATTATTGCTGCAGTAAATTACTTGCAATCACATCCAGAGATCATGGCGCAAACTAAATCAGTCGGTGTTGAACGTGCTAATCAACTAGATACAAAAAAGATTGCATTTAAAACTGGAGAAACCGGCGGTCCTAGCGGCGGGCTTGTGTTTTCAATTGGTTTAGTTGAGTTATTGACTGAAAAAGATGTGCTGCAAAAGCGCCATATTGCGGGCACGGGAACAATTACCGCCCGCGGCATCGTTGGTCCCATTGGTGGAATCAATGAAAAGATTATGTCGGCCCGAAAAGTCGGAGCTACCGTTTTCTTCGCACCCGTCGATAACGCAGATGAGATCAGTAATGTCCCTGATGGGATCAAGGTTGTAACCGTTGCCACTTTGGCACAGGCCATTAGTTATCTTGAGCGATCTAAGGGCTAAAGCAAGAAACACCTGCTCGATCCCGCCAATAACAGAGTAAAGATTTGGCTCTCAGGAATTGTTCACCTTTCTAAGCCTTTTATGACAGGTCCTAATTGGTGGCGTAATTCCCCTTGCGATAACTTTGCCCCATGACGAATAACCCACAGTTTCAACGCCCATCCTTCCAAATCAAAGGCCGCAAGAGTCCTTTAGCAATCACGGCAGTAATTCTTGTTGCTATCGGTGTTCTCTTCACAGCACTAAGCGGTTTCTACGCTGATTGGTTGTGGTTTAAATCGGTTGACTTCACAAGTACTTGGTCAACAATCCTGACAACAAAGGCAACATTGTTTGTTGTTGCAGGTTTACTGACTTCGTTCATTGTGGTTTTCAATGTTTTGTTGGCATACAAGCGTCGCCCGCTGTATGTGCCAATGACAGTAGAGGCAGACAACTTAGAACGTTACCGTTCACAAGTTGAACCAATTCGTCGCCCGATCATTATTGGATTAAGCATTGCGTTGTTCTACTTTGCAGGCTCTGCGGGATCACAATCGTGGAGCACATGGTTGTTGTTTAGAAACTCAACGCCATTTGGTGTGAAAGATCCACAGTTCAACATGGATATTTCATTCTTTGCATTCCGACTACCATTCTGGCAGACATTAATTGCGTGGGGTATCTCAACATTAATTCTTGCAATTCTTGCTTCAGTTGCCGTCCACTATCTCTATGGCGGAATTCGTCTACAGGTTCCACAGGAGCGCACCACAGTTGCAGCTCGTGTTCAGCTTTCAGTGCTGCTCGGTCTAGTTGTTCTGCTTAAGGCAGTTGCGTACTGGTTTGATCGTTACGCACTTGCGCTTAAGGAAAGCCGTTTAATTACTGGACTTACCTACACAGATGTAAACGCAGTCTTGCCAGCAAAGGCAATCCTTGCTGGAATCGCAATCGTCTGTTCACTTCTATTCTTTGCAAACATTGTTCGTCGCTCATGGGTACTTCCTGCAGCCGGAACAGCTTTGTTGGTTGTTTCTTCAGTCTTGATCGCAGGTCTATACCCAGGTGCGATTCAGCAGTTCCAGGTAAAGCCAAGCGAATCTTCAAAGGAAGCTCCATTTATTCAGCGCAACATTGATGCAACCCGCGCGGCATATGGTCTTGAAGATGTAACCATGAAGGATTACCAGGCAACTGATTCGACAAATACTGGCCAGCTTGCAGATGATGCGGCAACAATTGCCAACATCCGTTTGATGGATCCAAATGTTTTGTCTGCAACCTTTAGACAACTTCAGCAGATTCGTCCGTACTACAGCTTCCCAGAGTCTCTGGATATCGATCGCTACACCGTTAATGGCGTTAAGCGAGATGTAGTTGTAGCTGTTCGTGAATTAAATATTGCGGGTAACCCATCTCGTAACTGGATCAACGACCACCTTGTATACACACACGGTTTTGGTTTTGTTGCAGCCTACGGAAACGAGCGCGATGCTGATGGAAAGCCTTCATTTAGCGTAGGAAACCTTCCACCAACAGGTGCGCTTGGAAAGTTTGAGCCACGTGTGTACTTCGGTGAGAACGTTCCTGATTACTCAATCATTGGTGGAGTAAAGACAGATAATCCAGTTGAATTCGATTATCCAGATGACACTTCTCCAAATGGTCAGCGTAACTACACCTACACAGGTACTGGTGGAGTTCCAGTTGGATCACTTCTTAACAAGGCTGTCTTTGCCTTGAAGTATCAAGAGCAGAGAATTCTTCTTTCAAACTTGATCAACAAGGATTCAAAGATTCTCTTTGAACGCAATCCACGTGACCGTGTTGCAAAGGTTGCTCCTTGGTTGACTCTTGATGGAGATCCATATCCAGCATTGGTTGATGGAAAGATCATGTGGATTATTGACGGTTACACAACAAGTGCCGGCTACCCATATGCACGCCAGACTGTGTTATCAAATGCAACTGCAGATGCGTTAACTACTAACTCTGCAGCGGTTGCAACACAGCGCAATCAAAGCGTGAACTACATCCGTAACTCGGTAAAGGCAACAGTTGATGCTTACAACGGAACTGTGACCCTGTACCAGTGGGATGAAAAGGATCCAGTTCTAAAGACTTGGTCTAAGGCTTTCCCAAATACAGTTAGGCCAAAGAGTGAAATCTCTCCACAACTTCTTGAGCACATCCGCTACCCAGAAGATCTCTTCAGAGTTCAACGTGACATTCTCAGCTCGTATCACGTAAAGACTGCTGAAGCTTTCTACGGCGGACAAGACTTCTGGCGCGTACCACGTGACCCATCAACATTTGGAGCTAACGCAGCTGCGCAACCTCCTTACTATCTGACTCTTCAGATGCCAGGATCACAAAAGCCTGCATTCTCATTGACCACACCATTTGTTCCACGTGGTGGTCGTGAAAACCTTTCAGCTTTTGCAGTTGTGAACTCTGATCCAGGTCCTGATTACGGAAAGATGACTGTTCTGCAGTTACCTCGTAATACAAATATTGCGGGACCTTCACAGGTAGCTTCTAACTTTGAAGCAAAGCCTGAAGTTGCAAACTCATTGTCACTACTTCGTCGTGGTGGTTCTGATGTTGTACTTGGAAACTTGCTCACACTTCCAGTTGGTGGAGGTCTGTTGTATGTACAACCTGTATATGTAAAGGCGACTTCAAACACCGCGGCTTATCCATTGCTTCAGAAGGTACTTGTTTCCTTCGGAGATCAAATTGGATATGACGACACATTGAAGGGCGCACTTGATCAGGTATTCGGTGGAAACTCCGGAACTGCTGCAGGTGGAACTACTGGTGGTACAACTGCTGGTGGAGCAACAACAAACTCTTCACTTGCAAACTCACTAGCTAGTGCACGACAAGCATATGCAGATGGTCTTGCAGCACTTGCTAAGGGAGACTTTGCAGCATATGACAGAGCACAAAAGCGTTTGAAGTCTGCACTTGATGCAGCAATCAATGCACAAAACAAAAAGTAAATAACTACAAAGATAAAGGCCAAGTTCATGCGGGCAATCGCATGGATTTGGTCTTTATCTATTGGTGCGCATAAGATTGCACTACCGACGCGGGGTGGAGCAGCTCGGTAGCTCGCTGGGCTCATAACCCAGAGGTCGTAGGTTCAAATCCTGCCCCCGCTACTAGTAATAACAGCACAAAAGGGTCCTCGAAAGAGGGCCCTTTTTGCTTGCAAGCAGGTGCCGAGAATTAATCAGCGCCTGAGTATTAATCAGCGCCTGAGTGTTACTTAATGCGAAGTGAGTTAGTTACAACCAGCACGCTACTAGCAGCCATGGCTGCAGCTGCATACAGCGGTGTTAACAGACCGGCTGCTGCAATTGGAATACCAATCACGTTGTAAACAAATGCCCAACCCATGTTTAGGCGAATAATTTTTAAGGTCTTGGTAGAAAGCTTTAGCGCCGAAACAACGCTACCTAAACCGGTATTCATCAAAGTGATATCAGCGCTATTAATTGCTGTATCTGTTCCGGTACCCATGGCCATCGAAAGATTTGCTGCCGTTAAAGCAGCAGCATCATTAATGCCATCACCAATCATTAACACGGTGTGGCCTTCACTCTTTAATCGTTCTACGATTTCAAGTTTAGTTTCAGGCAAGGCATGCGAAACAACATGTGCTGCATCGATTCCAACTGTAGATGCAACCGTTGCTGCAACCTCAGAGCTATCACCCGTTACAAGCCATGGCGTGATTCCCATGTTGTGAAGATCAGAAACAGTTTGGGCAGCATCACCTTTGAGTTGATCCCCCACTGCAAAGACAGCAATTGCAACGCCATCCCAGGCAAGTACAGCAACAGTTAAGCCGGCAGCTTGTCCGCGCTCGACTGCCGCTTTAATCTCTGGATGAAATTCAGTTGAACTATGAGCAACTGCTGCAGGTGAACCAATAAGCACAACTGGAGATTGAGAAAGAATTGAAACGCGACCTGCAGCACCTGCACCAGGTGTCACGGAAAAATCAGAGACGGCATAAGTTGGACGCGCGCCATTTGGAATTGAAGATTTAGCTGCGCTCTTTGCCATGGCATATCTAGTAATTGAAAGCGCTACAGGGTGGTTATTCAAGGATTCAATCGCTTGGGCAGAAGCAATAATGTGTTCGGCGGTAACAATGTCGGCAAAAGAGCGACCTAGCACCGCACCTGCTGCGGTAGAAATAGTTGCTTCCTGTACAAGCATGACGCCTTCTGTCAGCGTGCCAGTCTTATCAAAAACAACCACATCAACTTTGCGTGCAACTTCAAGGACTCTGGGTTCGCGCAACACGATTCCGCGGGCTGCCCCGCGACCTGATGCCACAAGTAATGCAACAGGTGTTGCTAACCCAAGTGCGCATGGACAGGCGATTACAAGTACAGTAATTGCGATTGAAATTGATTCAGTAAGTGAAGTACCCGTGTAGTACCAGCCGGCAAAGGTTGCGATTGCAAGTACGGTAACAATTGGAACAAAGACTGCGCTGATTCGATCTGCAAGACG
>CAYMNN010000040.1:0-7285 GCA_964391815.1 uncultured Candidatus Planktophila sp. | reverse complement strand
ATGTGGCTCCGGTAGCTTAATTTTAGGTTTCTTGTAAAAGAGCGAGCCGTAATCACGCGGCTCGCTTTTTTTATTGTGAAGGGAGTAGGTAAGTGACAACATTTGTTGATCGCGTGACTCTCTATGCCATTGCTGGAAAAGGTGGCGACGGTTGCGTTTCGGTTAAGCGCGAAAAATTCAAACCTCTAGGTGGCCCTGATGGTGGCAATGGTGGACGCGGCGGAGATGTAATTTTAGTTGTAGATCCCAGCGTTACGACTTTGCTTGATTTCCATCATTCACCACACCGCAGAGCAACATCTGGGCACCAGGGATATGGCGATCGTAAAGATGGTCAGCAAGGTGAAGATTTGATTCTTGGTGTTCCTAACGGAACCGTTGTTTACGATATTAATGGTGAACAGATTGCAGATTTGATTGGTACCGGAACAACTTTTAGCGCTGCTGCTGGTGGCTTTGGTGGTTTAGGAAATCTAGCGCTTTCTTCTTCTAAACGTCGTGCACCAGGTTTTGCATTACTGGGCGAACCAGGTGAAGAACGAACATTAATTCTTGAGTTAAAGAGTGTTGCAGATATCGCACTTGTTGGTTTTCCAAGTGCCGGAAAATCATCGTTAATTGCCGCAGTTTCTGCAGCTCGTCCAAAGATTGCTGATTATCCATTTACAACTTTGGTACCAAACTTAGGTGTTGTTCAAGCTGGTGAAACCCGCTTTACCGTTGCAGATGTTCCAGGGCTTATTCCAGGTGCATCACAAGGTAAGGGCTTAGGTCTTGAATTCCTTCGTCACGTAGAACGTTGCGTGGCTCTGGTGCATGTTCTGGATTGTGGAACCTTAGAAACTGATCGAAACCCTGTTGCAGATCTTGAAGCTATTGAAAATGAATTGGCTTTATACGGCGGACTTGAAGATCGTGTTCGTATTGTCGCGCTGAACAAAATTGATTTACCTGACGGTCAAGCGATGGCAGATATGGTTGAACAAGAATTACGCGACAAGGGATATGAGGTTTATCCAGTATCGGCGGCATCTCGCGCAGGGTTACAAGATCTGATTTATGCGATGGGGCGTTTGGTGCAGAAAAATCGTGCCGATGCTGGCGTGCAAGAGCGCACTCGAATTATTTTGCGTCCAGTTGCCGTTGATGATTCTGGTTTCGTAGTAAATGCAAATGCTGATGGTTCTTTCACAATTCGTGGCAAAAAGGTAGAACGTTGGGTTCGCCAGACTAATTTTAAAAATGCCGAAGCTATTGGTTACTTGGCAGATCGACTTGCGCAACTTGGAGTAGAAAAAGAGTTGTACAAGAAGGGCGCAGTTGCCGGAAGTGAAGTCCGCATTGGCGATGGCGACACTGAAGTTATCTTTGACTGGGAGCCAACTATTGAAGCTGGCGCTGAACAACTGGCGGGTCACTTGCACCGTCGCGGTGAGGATTCACGTCTTGAATCAACCTGGAATATGCCTGAGCGTGTTGAAGATGTTTTAACTGAAGATGAAATCGCCAAGCAGTGGGAATACAACGTTGTTGACCCGCACACACCTAAACTTTCAGCACCAATAATTACCGATGAAGATCTAAGGGACGGAGATGACAAGTGAGCCGAGAGCAGATTACCTCTGCAAAACGCATCGTCATCAAGATCGGCTCATCCTCTCTCACAGGTAAAGCTGGTTCGGCACTTGATGCCACTGCAGTCAACGAGCTAGTAGATGTTGTAGCTGCCTGCAAAAAGCGTGGCGCCGAAGTTGTTGTGGTTTCTTCAGGTGCAATTGCTGCAGGTTTAGCACCACTTGGCTTAACAACTCGACCTAAAGATCTGGCAACACAGCAAGCTGCGGCATCTGTTGGACAAGGCTTGTTAGTTGCCCAATACACGCAGAGTTTCGCCCGTCATTCAATCACCGCTTCGCAAGTTTTGCTCACTACCGAAGATGTAGTCAGACGTTCGCATTACCAAAATGCGCAGCGAACTCTGTATAAGTTGCTTCAATTAGGTGTTGTTCCAATTATTAATGAAAACGATTCGGTAGGAACGCAAGAGATTCGCTTTGGCGATAACGACCGTTTGGCTGCACTAGTTGCCTTATTAATTGGTGCCGATTTGCTGGTTTTAGTGTCTGACATTGACGCGCTCTATGACGCACCTCCAACGCAAGTCGGCGCTCAAAGAATTCATGAAGTTTCAGCCGTTGCAGATATCGAGGGCATCACGCTAGGCGGTGCAGGTTCTGCCGGTGTTGGTAGCGGAGGAATGATTACCAAAGTTGAAGCTGCACGTATTGCTACATCTGCCGGAATTCCAATGCTTCTTACATCACTTGAAGATTGCGATAAGACTCTTGCAGGTCAAAACCTTGGTACACATTTTCACGCCCAAGCTAGTAAAACAACGTCACGCCTTCTATGGCTTGCACATGCAACAAAGTCTCAGGGCAAGTTAATTCTTGATGCTGGCGCAGTGACTGCGATTTTGGAGCGCGGAGTGTCATTACTTCCTGCGGGAGTAACCGCAGTTGAAGGTGATTTCATTGCAGGTGATGCAGTTGAACTCGTTGGCCCAGATGGCGCAGTAATTGCCCGTGGTTTAGTTGCCTTTGATTCAGAGGATTTGCCACAGATGTTGGGCCGTTCCACGAAAGAGCTTGCTGCATCATTGGGTGCAGAGTATGAACGAGAACTTGTTCATCGCGACGATTTGGTGTTGATTTAAATGAGCGCTCAAACCGTGATCAATACTTTGGCTGATGCAGCCCGACTTGCTGGTCGTACCTTAAGTACTGCAACCGCTGCTCAACGCCGGGAAGCTTTGCACGTAATTGCACAAGCAATCGAAGCTCGTAGTGCTGAAATTTTGACTGCCAATGAAAAAGACATGCAGGCAGGTCGTGCTTCAGGTTTGAACTCATCTTTATTAGATCGGCTTTTGTTAACACCTGAGCGCATCACAGGAATTGCAGGGGGAGCGCGCCAAGTAAGTGAACTTGAAGATCCACTAGGAAAAACCTTACGCAAATCTACTTTGCCTAACGGAATTGAATTAGAGCAAATAAGCGTTCCATTTGGTGTTATCGGAATGGTGTATGAAGCCCGTCCAAATGTGACGGTTGATGCTGCAGTTGTTTTGCTGATGTCGGGTAATGCCGCCCTGCTTCGAGGATCATCAAGTGCGGCACATAGCAATGAGATTTTGGTTCGCGTCATGCGAGATGCTTTAGCCACAACTTCCATTTCTCCAGATGTGATTCAACTTGTTCCATCTGAAGACCGCGATACGGTCAAAGCTCTACTTAATGCCCGTGGAAAAGTGGATCTAGTAATTCCTCGTGGAAGTGCGGCATTGATTCGTATGGTCGTGGATGAATCATCTGTACCAACAATTGAAACAGGTGCAGGTGTTTGCCATGTTTACATCGATGAATTTGCTGATTTAGCTAAAGCGGTTCCAATCATTATTAATTCAAAGGTGCAGCGACCAAGTGTTTGTAATGCCGCCGAAACTTTGCTGGTTCATTCAGCTATAGCAGAGCAGTTCATGCCAACTGCGCTGAAAGCGCTTCATGAAGCTGGCGTAATTTTGCATTGTGACGCGGCATCCTTAGCAATTGCTAAAAGTGCAAATATTCCTGCTTCTCTTGCAACAGATGAGAATTTCTGCACCGAATACGGAACGCTTGAAATGAACGTGGCAATTGTTGATTCTGTCGATGCCGCAAGTGCACATATAGCTAAGTACGGTACTCAGCACACCGAGGCCATAATTTCTGAGAACAAAGAAAATGTGAAGAGATTTATTGCTCTGGCAGATTGCGCAGCCGTTATGGTGAATACATCCACTCGCTTTACCGATGGTGAACAAATGGGCTTTGGCGCTGAAATTGGTATTTCAAATCAAAAGTTGCACGCCAGAGGTCCAATGGGGCTAGAGGCGATGACAACGACCACTTGGATCGTTACAGGAAATGGGCAAATTCGCAGTTAGGCTGCAATTTAATTAGACTTAACCCCATGAGCAGCCTTTCACGCGATGATGTCGCCAAGCTTGCAGGCCTAGCCCGCATCGAAATGAGCGAAGAAGAGTTAGTCAATCTTTCCAAAGAGTTCACAGTTATTTTGGATGCTGTTGCTCGCGTGCAGGAAGTTGCTGGCGCAGATGTTGAACCGACATCACACCCATTGCCATTGCGAAACGTTTTCCGTCCAGATGTAGTTGTTCCAAGTCTTACTCCTGCAGAAGCACTCTCTGGTGCACCGGCTCAAGAAGAACAACGTTTCCGCGTGCCTCAGATTCTGGGTGAAGAATGATTCGTAATTCTGCAGCCGAAATGGCAGCCAAGCTCGCAGCTGGTGAAACAACTTCCGTTGCATTGACGCAAGCGCATCTAGATCGAATTGCTGCAGTTGATACCGATGTTCACGCATTTTTGTATGTAGATACCGAAGGCGCTTTAGCCCAAGCTGCAGCAGTGGATGCAAAGCGCTCAAAGGGTGAAAAGTTGTCACCACTTGCTGGCGTGCCACTTGCGCTAAAGGATGTAATGGCGCAAAAGGGAGTTCCAACTACTTGTGGTTCAAAGATTCTTGAAGGTTGGCGTCCACCGTATGACTCGACCGTTGTTGCTAACTTAAAAAAGAATGACATTGTTATTTTGGGCAAGACAAATATGGATGAGTTTGCAATGGGTTCATCAACTGAAAACTCTGCTTACGGTCCAACTCATAACCCATGGGATTTAACTCGCATCCCTGGTGGTTCTGGCGGCGGCTCATCGGCAGCCCTTGCAGCTTTTGAAGCACCGCTAGCAATTGGTACCGACACCGGTGGCTCTATTCGCCAACCTGCAGCCGTTACCGGAACAGTTGGAGTTAAACCAACCTATGGTGGAGTCTCACGTTTTGGTTTAGTTGCTTTCTCATCTTCACTTGATCAAGCCGGTCCTTGTGCGCGCACGGTTCTAGATACAGCGCTGCTTCACGAAGCTATTGCCGGACACGATCCAAAGGATGCAACAAGTATTAATGCACCAGTTCCACAAGTTGTTGCTGCGGCAAAGTCAGGCGACGTTAAGGGAATGAAAATTGGTGTTGTTAAGGAACTTAATGGTGATGGATATCAGCCAGGAGTTCGTGCCCGTTTTGAAGAATCTCTAGAACTTCTCGCAAAAGCTGGTGCGGAAATTGTTGAAGTGTCTGCGCCTAACTTTGAATACGCATTAGCTGCTTATTACTTAATCGCACCATCTGAATGCTCATCTAACTTAGCTCGCTTTGATGCCATGCGTTATGGCCTGCGTGTAGGCGATGTTGATGGTGCTTCGGCTGAATCTGTCATGAATCTGACTCGCGAAGTTGGTTTCGGTAAAGAAGTAAAGCGTCGCATTATTTTAGGTACCTATGCACTCTCATCTGGTTACTACGATGCGTATTACGGAAGTGCGCAAAAGGTACGCACACTAATCACACAAGATTTCACTAATGCATTTGAAAAGGCTGATGTTCTGGTCTCTCCAACGTGCCCAACTACAGCATTTAAAATTGGCGAAAAAGCTAATGATCCATTGGCAATGTACTTAAATGACATTGCAACTATCCCGGTAAACATGGCGGGAATCGGCGGAATGTCACTTCCATCAGGTTTAGCTGATGAGGATGGCTTACCAGTTGGTTTCCAGATTATGTCTCCGGTAATGAAGGATGAGCGTATGTATTTAGTTGGCGCAGCTCTTGAAGCCGCGCTGCTATCCAAGTGGGGTGCGCCATTACTGGATAAGGCTCCAATCATGGGAGGTGCACGATGACGCTTTCATATGATGATGTTGTTGCCAAGTACGAACCAGTCTTGGGTCTAGAAGTTCACGTTGAGCTCAATACACATTCAAAAATGTTTTGTGGTTGCAGCACAGTCTTTGGCGCTGAACCAAATACTCAGACCTGTCCAGTTTGTTTAGCTTTGCCGGGTGCGTTGCCTGTAGTTAATGAAAAGGCAATTGAATCAACGATCAAAATTGGTCTTGCGCTTAATTGTTCCATCGCTCCATTTTCTCGTTTTGCTCGTAAGAACTATTTCTACCCAGATATGCCGAAGAATTTCCAGATTTCTCAGTATGACGAGCCGATCTGTGTCGATGGTTACGTCGATGTCGAGATCGAAACTGATGAAGGCCCAAAGACATTTCGCGTCGAAGTCGAACGCGTACACATGGAAGAAGACACAGGTAAGTCACTTCACGTAGGTGGTGCAACTGGTCGTATTCATGGCGCTGAATACTCGCTACTTGATTACAACCGTGCCGGTATTCCGTTGGTGGAAATTGTTACCAGAATCGTGCCAGGAACGGGCAAGTACGCACCTGAAGTAGCAAAGGCTTACGTTGCCGAACTTCGTGACATTTTGCGCTCACTTGGCGTTAGCGATGTGAAGATGGAACAAGGCTCATTGCGTTGTGATGCAAATGTTTCGTTGCGTTTAATTGGTGCCGAAAAACTAGGAACACGAAGTGAAACAAAGAATGTGAACTCACTGCGTTCGGTAGAACGTGCAGTCCGTGGCGAAATGATTCGACATGCAGAGCTACTGAATAAGGGGGAGCGTGTTGTTCAAGAGACACGTCACTTCCAAGAAGACACAGGATTGACCCGTTCTGGACGCTCTAAGGAACAAGCCGAGGATTACCGTTACTTCCCAGAGCCAGACTTGGTTCCGGTTGCACCTGATGCTGCATGGATTGAAACTTTGCGCGCATCACTGCCAGAGCGACCATCGATTCGTCGCAAGCGTTTGCAAGAAGCGTGGGCAGTTCCTGAAAAGGAAATGGCTGCAATGATCAATGCCGATGTTCTAGACATTGTCGAAGCAACTGTATTGCTTGGCGCGGATCCAACTAAAGCACGTAGCTGGTGGCTTGGTGAAATTTCTCGAATCGCAAATGACAAAGATGTTGCAATCGCCGATCTTTCAATCACACCCTCTGATGTTGCAGAGATCGTCGCTCTTGTTAATGCAGGTGAACTAACGGACAAACTTGCACGCCAAGTTGTCGAAGGTGTCATTGCTGGAGAAGGAAAGCCGGCCGATGTTGTAGCAAAGCGCGGAATTAAAGTTGTAAATGATGATGGCGCATTGATGGCTGCAATTGAAAAAGTGTGTGCTGAGCAAGCTGAAACGGCGGAGAAAGTTCGCAATGGTCACTTGCCTGCTGCAGGCGCGCTCATTGGTGCGGTCATGAAAGAGACAAAGGGCCAAGCAGATGCTGCTCGCGTACGAGAGCTTCTACTTGGCCAC
>CAYMNN010000039.1:0-7733 GCA_964391815.1 uncultured Candidatus Planktophila sp. | reverse complement strand
CTGGTATCTAAAACAAAGGTTTTCTTAGCTTTTTGACCCTTAGCAGCCAATGCTTGCTCCTAGATTTAATTGTTATCGCCGGATGTGCTTCGGACAGTAAAAAGGTAGAACTGCCAGCAATGAATTTTGCGCAGACACGCGATAGAACTAGGTAAATTCTTGGTTGCGATTTATGAACCGAAGCGACGTTGTCTCACAGAGTAAGAACGCAATGCGCGAAGAAAATCTAGGTGACGGAAATCTGGCCAGTACGCCTCGCAAAAGTAGAATTCAGATAAAGCACTTTGCCACAACAAGAAGCCACCAAGGCGTTGTTCGCCAGAGGTGCGGATCAATAGTTCTGGATCTGGTTGGCCTGCGGTGTACAAGTATTTAGAAATATCCTCGACCGTTAACTTCTCTTGTGCATCCTTGATGGAATGACCCGCAGCTTCTTCTTCGGACAAGTAATTCTTAACCGCATCAACAATTTCGCGGCGGCCGCCATAACTGATTGCCACATTGACTTCGACGCCATCGTTTCGAATTGGCTTTAAGGAGCTAAGTTTTTCTTCCAGCCATGGTGGCAGCAGATCTAGCGCGCCCACCGCTTTGATATTCCAACGACCAGTAGCGGCAAGTTCGTCAACGGTGTTACCAATGATTTTTAATAGCTCATCAATTTCTTCTTGCGAGCGCTTGAAGTTATCCGTTGAAAGCAACCACAGCGTTACGACCTTAACTTGGGCATCATCACACCAACCCAAGAAATCAATGATCTTGCTGGCACCAGCTTTGTGGCCATGAGGATCGTTGCTGGTCGGATTAGATTTGGCCCAGCGCCGGTTGCCATCGAGAATGACACCAACATGCTGCGGGGTCTTTGAAAAATCGAGCGATCGAATCAAGCGCCACTCATAGAGTGGATAGATCAGAGACTTCACTAAATCACGAATACTGTCGAACAACTCTGCGCTCCGCGGCAATTGATGCAAATGGAAGTGTGCCGGCCAAGATGAGCCACACGATCTTTCTTAAGGACCATTTTGCTTTGACTGAAAACTGAATAGCCACCAGCACGTATGCGGCATAGACCCACCCATGAACAAATGGAATCCAGGCAACGGCGGCCTTCCAATCAGGGTTATCAAAGATGTACACCACCGGCAGATCTACGAACCACAACAGAATCGACATGACGCCGGCGACGATGGCCATGATCCTAAATCTCTTTACGTAGCTGCTCATGGGGTAACTCTACGGCGATAAAAGGGTAGGTAAAGCACCACTGCGGCCATCAACCACCAAATGACCACATATGAAATGTGCTGCCAGTAGTAGCCAGGGATTTTGGGGTTGATCTTTTCTTCAGTGATTCGGGAACGCTCTAGTGCGACCCCCCGAACGGTTTCGGCGCGGGCCTGGATGTAGCCGTCATACAAATCTAAATCGGTTAACCCAACTACAACGGCGCTATCTAATCTAGAAATAACACCTGGAACATTATCTGCGCGATCTCCAAATTGGCTAGCGACCAAGACGCCTTGAACATCAATATTCATTGATTGCTGAATTTCTGGGTTAAGCAATCTTTCTGACCACAATCCCCTGACAACCAAGATTGCCGATTGCTCATCAACTTGTGCCAGCGCGACTTCCCAATCGGATACAACACCATTTCCATCTTCTTGATTAGGAGCTCTGAAATTTGCGATGTATTTTCCGGTGAAAGAAACAGTTCTATTAAATGCTTGTTCACCTAGAGCTTGGCGAGGTTGTGCAACTGATTGCAAAGTAACAACTTTTGTATCAACAGTTCGGGCAACCTTTAAGCTTTCTTTCAAATCGCCAGCGCGTTGAAGCTGCCAAAAACCAAGTCCCACAAAAAGTGCGGCAATAGCAAGTACTGCAACACCTTGGAAAATCTTTACAAGAAGATTATTCGGTTGAGTCATCGCTTCGATCTATGCCCATGAAGCGCTTGTAAAAACTGCGCATCAAAAAGACCACGGCTATCAGCAAAATACCGACCGTTAGGGAGCCAGCAGATCCCATGAAGATTTCTTCTTGTTCCATGCGATAATCATGTCATGCAAAGCGATAAGCCGTTCAACTATGAAGAGCGCTACGGGGCTTCTAAACCCACACGCTGGCCGGCAATCGCCCTTTTAGTCGGCGTAGTGGGAATCGGTTGGCTGATGTGGTCAGCGCTGTATCACTCAAATCCTTCGCTTCGATCTCAACTTGTTTCCTTCACAATTACAGATGATCGCGCGGCATCGGTGCGCTACTTCATTGAACGAGAAGACAGCAATCAAGTGGTGGTGTGCACACTGATCGCACGTGACTTTGATAAGAACATTGTGGGTCAGATTGATCAAGAGATTCCTGCAGGAAAATCTAAGGTTGAACTGGTCACCGATGTTCCTACGCGTAGCGAAGCGGTCAATGCCGATGTTTCCAGTTGTCGCGCCAAGTAAGTAGCCAGTACCGTTACCTCTTATGACACAGACATGGTTGACCCAAGAAGCCGCAGATCGCTTGCGTGCTGAGCTGACCCAGCTCGAAGGTCCAGGTCGCAAAGAGGTCACAGCAAAAATTGAAGCCGCACGTGCCGAAGGTGATTTAAAAGAAAATGGCGGCTATCACGCAGCTCGTGATGAGCAAGGAAAAATGGAAGCGCGTATTCGCCAGCTCAAGCAAATGTTGGAAAACGCTCACATTGGAACGCCACCAGCTAGCGCCGATGGAAAAGTTGGCGCAGGCATGGTTGTTACCGCAATTATTGCTGGCGATGAAATGAAGTTTTTGATTGGATCTCGCGAAATTTCATCTGGGGATCTAGATGTTTACAGCGAAAAATCTCCATTGGGTGCGGCAGTTCTTGGCCAAGAAATTGGCGCAAAAGTTTCTTACACAGCACCTAATGGCCGCGAAATTGCGGTCGAGATTGTTGCTGCCGAGTTCTACCTTTAAATCAGCTTGAGTAGTTTTTGTACTTGCGAATACTCAGTGGAATAAAGATCACCATCAACAGCACCATGTAGAGCAATGATGTCTCTAGTGGGTGCTGGCTTGGCCATGAATTAGCGGTTGCACCGAACTCATTTTTCAAACCAAACAATTGACGACAAGCGGCAACCATTGTTGAAACTGGATTCCATTCAGCAAAGTACTGCAATGCTCTAGGCATACCGGTAGTTGGTGCAAAAGCGTTTGATAGGAAAGTTAGTGGGAAAGTAACCAAGAAACCTACGCTTTGAACGGTACGGGCTTCTTTAACTGACAAGCCGACCAAAATTCCGATCCATGAAAGTGCGTAACCAAACATAAACAGGAATACGAATGCCAAAGTAGTTTGGACTATCCCTGAAGTCGGACGCCAGCCAACTGCATAACCTGCACCAGCCATGACTGTTAGAACCAAGATATTGAGCAGCGCATCGCCAAAGGTGCGGCCAATAATTACTGCACCTCGTGAAATCGGAAGTGATCTAAAGCGATCGATCAAACCTTTTTTCATATCTTCAGCTAATCCAATTGCAGTAGAGGCCAAGGTAAAGGCAACGGTTTGAACGAAGATTCCAGGCATTAATAGCTGTACATATCCGCCTGGCTGACCGGTATCAATTGATCCACCAAATACATAGCGGAACAACAACACAAACATCACTGGCTGAATAGTTGAGAACACAAGCAGTTCTGGAACGCGAGCTAGTTGAAGTAACTGGCGCTTAGTAATGACTAACGTATCAAGGATCGCATTTTTCATTTCTTAGCACCTCTCTTCTTCTTTACTACCGGTTCTTCTACAGTCTCTTCAGCTACGTGGCCCGTTAATGACAAGAACACATCATCTAAGGACGGGCGCTTCAACCCGATATCTAAAGGATGGATATTGGAATCATCCATTGCACGCAAGGCCTCCATCAGATCCTTAGATCCATGAAGCACTGGGGCACTTACTGTGCGGTGATCAACATGTGTTGCCTGACCACTGATCTTTGCAACGATCAGGTTGGTCTTATCCAAATCTGCTGGTTCGACGGTAATTTCAAGACGCTCACCACCAACCTGCTTTTTCAAAGCATCAGATGTACCGCGAGCAATAACTGTTCCGCGATCAATTACTGCAATTTCATCAGCTAGTTGATCAGCTTCTTCTAGGTATTGCGTTGTTAGCAGAAGTGTTACTCCGCCCTTTACAAGCTCTTGAATAACGCCCCACATATCTTGGCGACCACGTGGATCTAAACCAGTTGTTGGCTCATCTAAAAAGAGAATCTTTGGCTTAACAATTAAGGATGCTGCTAAATCAAGGCGACGGCGCATTCCACCTGAATAAGTTTTTATGGGACGACGTGCTGCTTCAGTTAAATCAAAACGTTCTAGTAATTCATTAGCGCGATCAATAGAGCTCTGGCGACCTAAGTGATACAAACGACCAAACATCACCAAGTTATCCCAGCCAGTTAATGTTTCATCTACCGCTGCATATTGACCCGATAAACCAATTTGCTCACGGA
The DNA here is from genome assembly GCA_964391815.1 of uncultured Candidatus Planktophila sp. Taxonomy (GTDB): domain Bacteria; phylum Actinomycetota; class Actinomycetes; order Nanopelagicales; family Nanopelagicaceae; genus Planktophila. The sequence goes on along the minus strand of CAYMNN010000039.1, from coordinate 3,228 downwards.
CCTTGTCTGGATGCTTGATGACATCAATGCCTGCAACAGTTGCAGTGCCAGAATCTGGCTTAAGCAGCGTTGCGAGAATTCTCACAGTTGTAGTTTTACCGGCACCATTTGGTCCAAGTACGCCTAAAACAGTGCCTTCTTCAACATCTAATGACAAATCATTGAGTGCTTTGACCTCGCCATTGCGATAGGTCTTTACTAAGTGTTCGGCTATAACTGACTTCACGGAGTAACCTTACCTTCATGTCTACTGAGAATCCTACAAATCAAGGTACCAACCAATTATCTCACAAAGAAATCATGGTGATTTTGGGCGGCTTGATGATGGGAATGTTCCTAGCTGCCCTTGATCAAACCATCGTTTCAACTGCGCTCAAGAGTATCGTCGAAGAGTTTGATGGGTTAAACCATTACACCTGGGTTGTCACCGCATATTTATTAACCTCGACCGCATCAACGCCGCTGTACGGAAAGATTTCAGATATCTACGGCCGAAGAGTTGTTTTTCAATTTGCGATCGTTACTTTCTTAATTGGTTCATTACTTGCTGGTGCTTCGCAAAACATGGAGCAACTAATTGCAACTCGTGCGCTTCAGGGCATCGGTGCAGGCGGCTTAATGGCCCTTACATTTGTGATCATCGGAGACATTATTTCCCCACGTGAACGTGGCCGTTATCAAGGCTATTTCGGCGCTGTCTGGGGCTTGTCATCTGTTGCTGGTCCTTTACTTGGTGGTTTTTTCTCAGATCGCGGTGAAATCCTGGGCGTTAGTGGATGGCGCTGGATTTTCTACATCAATATTCCAATTGGAATTGCCGCACTGATTATTACTTCAGCTGTGCTGCATCTTCCAAAGGTAAAGCGCGAACACTCTATTGATTATTTGGGCGCTTTCTTAATGGTCTCTGCAGTTACTTTGGTTCTGCTCTCATTGGCCGTTTATGGTCCACAAGATGGTTGGGGCGATTCACGCACAATTTCTTACCTAGTCATCGGACTCATTTTGACCTTCTTGTTCTTGAAATGGGAAGCGCGAGCAAAAGAGCCAATCCTTCCGCTTCATTTGTTCAAGAATCACACCTTCTCGCTGACCTCTTTGCTAGGTGCTGTTATTGGTGCTGGAATGTTCGGTGCGATTGTGATGCTTCCTTTGTATCTTCAAGTTGTAAAGGGAGATACCGCAACTTCAGCTGGATTAAAACTGATTCCATTAATGCTTGGAATTGTCACCGCATCAATCGTTTCTGGAAAATTGATTACCAAGCATGGTCATTACAAGCGCTTCCCAATTGCCGGAACTGCGTTAATGACAATTGGTATTTTGTTAATGACCCGCTTACAAATTGATACACCTTTCTGGGAGATTGCAATCTATGCAATCTTGGTTGGAGCAGGTCTTGGTCTTTCGATGCAGACAATTGTGATTGCGCTGCAAAACTCAGTTGATTTCAAGGATATGGGCGTTGCGACTAGTTCTAACACTTTCTTCCGTTCACTTGGGTCGGTCTTCGGAACGGCAATTTTCGGAAGTATTTTGACTAATCGTGTGGGACATTATTTGCAAAGCAATTTTGAGCAGCTAGGGACAAGTAATCCTGCTGCGCTTAAGGGTTTTGATATGTCAAAGCTCGAAGGCATCAGCAACAACACCGCTGTGCTCAAGACGCTTCCACCAGAGATTCAGGTAACTGCGCTTAATGCTTTCGTTAGTTCGTTTCATATTGTGTTCTGGGCAGCAGCGCCAATTACTGCAATCGGTTTCTTCTTAGCGCTCAAGCTTCGTGAGACCCCCCTTCGCACAAACCAGGAATACGCAGCAGCCCGCGATGAAGCGGCAGGAGAGTCACTGGGTTGATCCGTTCACCATTTAGGGATCTACCCCGCGAGGTTTCATCACTTGTAGCCGCATCCTTTTTTGTTGCAGTTGGTTTCGGCATTGTTATGCCCGCGATTCCAGTTTTTGCTAAATCTTTTGGCGTAAACAACGCTGCTATTGGATTGATGGTTTCAGCTTTTGCAATTACACGCTTTGCATCGGGTTTGATTTCCGGAGTTCTAGTCGACAAGTTTGGTGAAAGAGCGGTCTTTTCTTCTGGAATCTTTATGGTTTCGGCATTTACTTTCTTGGCAGGAATATCGCAAAGCTACGAACAACTGCTTTTCTTTAGAGCAGCAGGTGGTCTTGGTTCATCCATGTTCTCTGTGGCTGCAAGCTCTGTCATTTTGCGCTCTGTTAGTGATTCACAACGTGGTCAAGCACAATCTGTTTATCAAGGTTCATTTATTGTTGGTGGAATAGCAGGCCCGGCAATTGGCGGCGTTTTGTCTCTTATTTCTTTACGCGCACCATTCTTTGTGTACTCGGTCTTGTTGTTGTGTTCGGGCTTAGTGGCCCTGATTTTCTTAAAGGGCGATTCAATTGGCGCAAAGGTAAAGAACAGCGATACAGAGAGTGTGACAACTATTCGAGAAGCATTAGCAATGCCACCTTACAGAATCGCACTTGTCTTAACATTTATTGGTACTTGGGTTTTCTTCGGAATGCGCGCTTCGATTTTGCCAGTCTTCGTAACCGAAGAATTAGGTTCCACAACTGCGATTGTTGGTTATGGTCTTGCGATTTCGGCAATGGTCCAAGGTGCAATTCTTCTGCGGGCTGGTCGTTATTCAGATGCAAAAGGTCGACGTGCAGCATCAATCATCGGTGCCAACGTCGTGTTTCTTGGAATTCTTGTTCTAACTTTTGCGATAAATCCATTGATGTTCTTAATCTCTATGGTCATTCTGGGCTTTGGCGGTGCTTATCTTTCAATCACACCTGCCAGCATTGTTGGCGACATCATTAAAGGTAAAGGCGGCAAAGTAATTGCAGTCTTCCAAATGGCAGGTGATGCAGGAATGATCTTTGGGCCAATCATTATTGGCTGGATCTCTGATGTGTATTCCTACCGAACCGCCTTTGGTGCATCAGCGGTTATCTTCTGTATTGCCTTGATTCTGGTCTATCGAATTCCAGAGACCAGAAATGTCGATGGGCCCCAGGTTAAAAACCTGAAGCCCATCGATGAAGATCTCTAACTAATTAGTCATTGCCACGCAAGATAGATAGCACGCGCAAGACCTCTAGGTACAACCAAACGATTGTGACCATAAGACCAAAAGCTGCTCGCCATGACTCGTTCTCTGGAGCTCCTGCTGCAATTCCCTTTTGAATTGAATCAAAATC
>CAYMNN010000038.1:0-7861 GCA_964391815.1 uncultured Candidatus Planktophila sp. | reverse complement strand
GCAGCGATGGGCTTTGAATACGGCTACAGCCTTGAGCGTGAAGAAGCGCTAGTTCTTTGGGAAGGCCAGTTCGGCGACTTTGCTAACGGTGCACAAACAGTGGTTGATGAGTTCATCTCTTCTGCATTGCAGAAGTGGGGCGAGCGTTCATCTGTTGTTCTACTTCTTCCACATGGTTACGAAGGCCAAGGACCAGATCACTCTTCAGCACGTATTGAGCGTTACTTGCAGCTGTGCGCAGAGCAGAACATGACTGTGGCGCAACCAGCAAGTCCTGCAAATTACTTCCACTTGTTACGTTGGCACGCAAAGAACCCTGCGCGACGTCCATTGATTGTCTTTACACCTAAGTCAATGCTTCGTTTAAAGGCTGCAGCATCTGCGTTGTCTGATTTCACTACTGGTCACTTCCGTCCAGTTATTGGTGATGATTCAGTACAGAACGCATCACGCCTGATCTTCTGTTCAGGAAAGATTTATCACGATCTAGTTGCAGAGCGTGCAAAGCTTGGCGAAAACGGCACTGCAATTGTTCGTGTTGAACTTTTGTATCCACTACCAATTGATGAAATGGTTGCCGAAGCTAACAAGCATCCAAATGCAAACTTGCTATGGGTACAAGATGAACCTGCTAACCAAGGTCCATGGTCACACATTGCATTGCGCACATCTGATGCACATGGTGGTCGTGGATTTGGTGATCGCATCTTGCGTCGTATTTCTCGTCGTGCAACGGCATCTCCTGCAACCGGAAGCCATCACTTGCATGAAGATGAGCAAAAGGCATTGTTGCTGGAAGCCTTTACTCGATAGAAAAATCTTTACAAGAAACGCCCTCGTGAAAGCGGGGGCGTTTTTATTTAGTTTTGCGATTCTTGCGATACCGAAACAACACAACACCGACAATCTCGTTGGCGCGAATCCATCCCCAGGTGCGTGAATCAGTGCTTTCATCATTGTCACCTTGCACCCAATAAATACCCCCATGGGATTTCTGCAAGCGCTTTACTAAGAAAATCCCAGGACGCTCTTCCCGTTCTACAACGACAACCTTGCCCAGAATGCGGTCTCCAACTAACGGTGCAAGACCTTCGGGAAACCAAGAAACCAGCAGCCAGTCACCATCTTTATAGGTAGGCGCCATAGAAGATCCTGAGACCTTGACTGTGCCAAATTTGCTCATGGGCGGTAGTCTCGCACCATAACCGAGCAATTTATTGGTACTAGGGGAGAAGAAAATGTTTTCACCAAAGACAACTGTCTACGCACACTGTGATCTGCCATGTGGAGTTTACGATCCAGCACAGGCAAAGATTGAAGCGCTATCTGTAAAGGCTTGCATGGAAAAGTACGCTGCTAACCCAGATGCTGATTTCCGTGCACGTTCAGTTGCGATCAAGGAAGAGCGTTCACATCAGGTTAAGGAGCACCTATGGGTGCTGTGGACTGATTACTTCAAGGCTCCACACTTCGAGGCATACCCACAGTTGCACTCATTGTTTAATGAGGCAACAAAGCTTGCAGGTGCTGCAGGTACCAAGGGAACTCAAGATGTTGCAGTTGCCGATAAATTGATCGCAAAGATCGATGAAATTGCAGAGATCTACTGGGCAACCAAGAAGGCGTAGTACTAAGACTTATCGTTTTGAATTAAGTGAAGAGCAGCGGTGCGGGCGAGGAAAGATACTCGCTCCACCGCTGATCTTTTTACTAAAGCTGCAGCAATCTGTCGTTCATTTTCATAGACCTCGCATTCAAAGGTCAACTCTTTTCCTTCAATTTCAATAACTCTAGAAGTCGCACGCAAAGATGCACCGATACCTGCAGGTGATAGCGAAATGAATTCAACGCTAATTGGAATCGTGGTTTCACCTGGTTCTAGATAAAGATCCAAAGACAAGATCGCTGCATGCTCCATTAAGTTGATAAGAAGTGATGGCGCAATAATTGGTAAGTCACCGATTCCGATAGCAACGGATGTATCACCTGGGCGAACCACCATCTCGGTGATACCAACTGCCCCTAATACTTCTTCTGCAGGCAACATCTTTATTGCCCCTGTCCGTTGTTTCCGCGACCAAACGGATCGTTGGGATCAGTGCCATCATTTCTAGCTGTATTTGGGTCTAAGTATCTAATCTCTTCAGTATGTTCGATAGTTACTTCGCGGTGTTCGATCTGGCCAAACTCATCAATTTCAATTGAAATCTCGGTCATGCTGTACTGGGTGACGACTTCAGTAAATGCGCCAGTCATTTGGGCGTGGATCTGGCGATAAATCGCATCATGTAGATCCTCTGGCGCTTTTTCATTACAGCTGCGGCGCAAAGCATCCTGCATCAACTGCCTCATCGCTTGTTCATGAGCTAGCTCTGCTTCACAGGCTGGACATGTTGCAATGTGAACTTCGACAAGAGCGATCTCTGGTTGCTCCATTTGTCCATCAATTAACAAGACAAATGAATTCAAGACTTCATTACATGCCAAAACATTTCGGTTCAGATTGTTGGCATCAAAACCGTTTGCACCAAAGATACTGAAACTCATGGCTTACCCCCCGAACTCTTTTCGGTGGTGTAACCCAGTTCTTTTGCATAATCAGTTAACCGCTCACGCAGCTGTTTTCTTCCCCGATGCAGGCGGGACATAACTGTTCCAGCCGGAACACCGACGATCTCGGCAACCTCTTTATAGGAAAAGCCCTCTACATCGGCCAAGTAAACGGCGATACGAAACTCTTCTGGGATTTCCTGCAAGGCACGTTTAATGTCACTGTCAGGTAGATTCTCTAGCGCTTCAACTTCTGCAGACTTACCTTGATCACTAGTGTGTGACGCTGCATCTGCTAATTGCCAGTCTTCAATTTCACCCGAACTTAGTTGTGGTCGACGCTGATCTTTGCGATAAGTATTGATAAAAGTTGTTGTTAAAACTCGGTACAACCAAGCGCGTAAATTTGTTCCGGGTTCAAATTGATGAAATGAAGCGAAAGCCTTCAAATAAGTATCTTGAACTAAATCTTTTGCATCATGCGGATTCTTTGTGTAACGCAGCGCTGCTGCATACAACTGATCTGTAAAGGCAAGTGCATCTCGCTCGAAGCGGGCAGCACGGTCCGCCGAGCTCTCTTTAACTAGATCCGTTGACATCGCCTAAAACACTATCGCTAAAAGAGGGTTTCTGGCTCTCCCAAAGGCATTTCTTCGATTAAACCTTTTCCATTATTTGCCACGCTATTGACGGCATTTGATACCGGGTGGGCCTTAACGATTGATTCGGGATTCTCAACCACCATTAAGGATTTCAATTCATTGACATCGGTATTGCGGGGATTAAGCCATGTGTCCCAGCGATCATGTGGCATAAAGACCGGCATGCGACTGTGAATGCTTTCTAATTCGCCTTGGGCCTCTTGGGTAATAATTGAAGCGGTTTCAATTACTTCACCATTGGGTGCGCGCCAGCTGCTCCAGATTCCGGCGATCGGAAGTTGTTTGCCATCACGTGCTGAAATATAAAAAGGTTGTTTAGGCGAGTACTTGCCCAATGCAGTTGCCCATTCGTAGTAACCGGTTGCAGGAATCAAGCAACGGGTGGCACGGAAAGCATTTCTAAAGGTTGGTTTTTCATGAATCGATTCGCTGCGGGCATTGATTGCGCGAGATTGCGAAGCACGGGCTTCTTGAAAATCTGTCAGCCATGGCCCGATTAATCCCCACGAAACGACCGCTAACTCTTTTTGTTGACCTGCATCAGATCCGGTTTTGTCATTGGCTCGAACAATGTAAATGGGATTAGTTGGCGCGATGTTCCAGTTAAGTGGCAAAGAACTTTCAGGAGCGGTTCCGGTAACTGAGAACTGCTCCATAAGCTCGCGCATATCCGCCGTTTGCGCATAACGTCCACACATAATTAAAGGGTATCGCAGGTGCGCGCAGAGGTTAGACTTAGGCGATGACAAACAACGCCCACTGGCCCGCGATTTACCGCGGCGCAACACCAGTTGATATCAGCGTTGTCATTCCTGGATCAAAATCAGTTACCAACCGCGCCCTTATTTTGGCAGCACAAGCAAACTCGCCTTCAACTTTGCGTCGTCCTTTGGTTTCACGCGACAGCGAATTAATGGTGGCGGGGTTGAAAGCTTTAGGTGTTGGCATAGAAGAAAAAAGCGTTGTCGTAAACGGCCATCAAGAGTTGCAATGGGTAGTAACCCCACGTTCTCTGCAAGGTGGAGTAAAGATTGATGTAGGAAATGCCGGCACAGTAATGCGTTTCTTGCCACCACTTGCGGCACTTGCAACTGGTGAAGTCGCCTTTGATGGCGATCCACGTTCTTATGAAAGACCGTTGGGCCCTGTCATTAAGGCGCTAGAAGAACTTGGCGTAAAAATTGAACACGATAATCGCTACAGCTTGCCGCTGAAATTACACGGAATTGGTTCGATACCTGGAGGTGCGTTAACAATTGATGCAAGTGCATCCAGCCAGTTCTTATCTGCCCTTCTTTTGGTTGCACCAAGTTTTGAGCAAGGCATCATCGCAACACATCAAGGCGGATTACTGCCGTCGATGCCGCACATTGAAATGACTGTCGATATGTTGCGTGATTTTGGTGCAACGGTCGAAGTTGATTCAGCGCAACAAAGCTGGAAAGTTAAGCCGGGTGCATTGCACGGTAAAGATTTAGTAATCGAACCAGATCTATCTAATGCTGCACCATTTCTTTCACTTGCCATGGTGTGCGGCGGCAGCGTGACAATTGCAGATTGGCCTAAAGCAACTACACAACCTGGTGATCAACTTCGCTCAATTCTTACTTCGATGGGTGCAAGTGTTTCCTTTAGTGATGCTGGTTTAACGCTGAAAGGCACCGGCACAATTCATGGAATAGATATTGACCTGCATGATGTTGGGGAACTAACCCCATCAATTGCTGCGCTAGCTGCCCTTGCAGATTCTCCTTCTCATTTACGAGGTATCGGGCACTTGCGCCTGCACGAAACCGATCGTCTTGCAGCATTGACTCGTGAAATCAATGCGTTAGGCGGAAATGTTGTCGAAGAAGAGACCGCGCTGCACATTACTCCGGCGCCATTACATGCAGGTGTTTTCCATACTTACGAGGACCACCGTTTAGCAACAGCTGGGGCGGTTCTTGGTCTTGTTGTTCCAGGTATTGAAGTTGAAAACATTGCAACAACTCGTAAAACGCTTCCAGATTTTCCAGGACTTTGGAGCTCACTTTTAGTATGAGTCCACGCGAATATGATGAATCAGATGCGCGAATTCGCCCATCACGTAGCACTCGTCCGCGAAGCAAAGATCGTCCTTCACACAATGATGCAATTTCAGCTTTAGTAACTACGGTAGATCGTGGTCGCCAAACCTGTATTACAGAAGACGGCACGATTGTTACGGCAATGCGTGCCCGAGAACTAGGACCAAAATCAGTTGTAACCGGTGACAAAGTTTCGTTGGTCGGTGATGTGTCCGGCACCGAAGGATCACTTGCCCGAATCGTTGCGGTGCAGGAACGACGTAACTCTTTAAGCCGAACCGTTGATGATGCTGCCCAAGTAGAACGCACAATTGTTTCTAATATTGATCAATTAGTAATTGTTGTTGCCGCAGCTAATCCAGAACCACGCCGAGGTTTAATCGATCGCTTCTTGGTTTCTGCATTTACCGAAGGCATTGTTCCAAAAATTGTTGTGACAAAAACTGACATCAGCCAAGTGCCCGCATTTCTTGCAGAGTATGAAGACTTAGATGTCGAAATCATTCACACTGCCATCAAGAGTGAATCACGAGAGAAAGATTTAGAAAAGTTGCATCAAGTCCTAGAGGGCAAAATCTCAGTTCTAGTGGGTCATTCTGGTGTTGGTAAATCAACTTTGATTAATGCCTTAGTTCCGCAAAGCAATCGCGCAACTGGTGATGTCAATGAAGCAACTGGTCGAGGCCGTCACACATCATCTAGCGCAATTGCCTTGCCACTAGTCGATAGCGATGGCTGGATCATTGATACGCCAGGTATCCGTGCATTTGGTTTATCCCATATTGATAATCAACGAATTGTTGATGCTTTTAGTGATCTATCCGAAGTTGCTGCCAACTGTTTATCTAACTGTTCGCATGCCGAAAGCTCTTGCAAACTAGATGCGTGGGCATCACCAAATGGGACCCCGAATCCCCACAGAATTGCACGCCTGGCAAGCCTTCGCTCGTTACTAGCTGTTAAGGACGCACCTGTAACGCCTGTGGAATAGACTCACACCATTATGAGCACCGGCAATGGTTCAGCACAGATTCTTGATGATCTGGCCCTTGCTCACGCTTTAGCTGATTTGGCAGATGCAATTACTTTGGATCGCTATCAATCACAAGATTTAGTGATCACCACCAAACCCGATAACACGCCAGTTACAGATGCCGATCGCGCAGTTGAAACTGCAATTCGAGAAGCATTAGCAACTCATCGCACTGGTGATGGTTTAGTCGGAGAAGAGTTTGGAAGCGATAAAGGAAATTCAGGTCGCTATTGGGTCATTGATCCCATTGATGGAACTAAAAACTTTATGCGCGGAGTACCAACCTGGGCCACCTTGATCGCACTTGTTCACGTTAATCCATCAGGTGAAGAAGAAGTAATTGTTGGTATTGCAAGTGCACCGGCATTAGCTAGACGTTGGGCTGCAGCTAAGGGACATGGTGCAACTGTGCGCTTCAACGGTCCTGATTCAGCTTCTGTTTTTGCAGACTCATCTGATGATGATTACCTGTATGACAGCGATTTGAGCGATCAAGTAAAAGCGAGCGAGAGTTATTCATTAGCTCCAAACGAAAAAAAGATTTCTGTTTCAAAGGTTTCATCCCTTAGCGATGCATCGATTTCTTATTCTGATTTTGTTGGTTGGGGAGAACGTTTAGAACCTTTCCAAAAGATGCTTGCTGGTGCTTGGCGCACGCGCGGTATTGGTGATTTCTGGTCGCACATGTTGGTGGCAGAAGGCGCAGTTGATGTTGCAATTGAGCCTTCACTAGCACTGTGGGACATGGCAGCTCTGGACATAATTGTTCGAGAAGCTGGTGGAACATTTACAAACACTGCCGGTCGAAACGGACCGTTTGGTGGAAGTGGTGTTTCAACAAATGGCGTACTGCACAACGCAGTAATCAATGGCTTAAACCCGTAGTAGAGACACAAGAAGAGAGCGACGATGAGCACAGAGACCGGCAAGACACAGGTGAGCAATGCGCCCCTTGAACCAACAACGCTGTCAGTTCAAGGAATGACCTGTTCTTCGTGCGTGAACTCTGTAGAAAAAGCACTCAATAGTGTTGAAGGCGTTAGTGCCACGATCAACTTTGCTACTGAAACTGCGCACATTTTGGCACCGGCTGAAATCACCGCTAAAGATTTAATCAAGATCGTAGAAAAAGCTGGATATTCAGCATCTCTGCTCGTTGATGCCCAATCAGTTGCTTTGCACAGCAAGAAATCAGCTCGTGCATTTTTCTTTGCAGCGATCTTTGCAATTCCGGCAGTTGCACTTTCTATGGTCATGAGCTGGCACCATCAAGTAGATATGTGGATCCATGACCTTCTAGACACTGTCGGCTTGCCACATCCTTTGTATTCGCCAACTGCATGGGTAGTAATTGCACTCAGTGCGCCAGTAGTTTTAATTGTTGCCTATCCAATTCATAGGGCTGCACTTAGAAATCTCAAGCATCCAACAATGGATAACTTGATTTCAATGGGTTCATTAGCTGCATTTGGTTGGTCGATTTATGCAAACTCAACTGGTGCCGGCGATGTTTACACCGAAGTTGCTGCAGGAGTTATCTTCTTTGT
>CAYMNN010000037.1:0-8058 GCA_964391815.1 uncultured Candidatus Planktophila sp. | reverse complement strand
CCTGAATACTTAGATAAAAATTCGCGCAGCCACATAATGGAATCAGCATCCAAGTGGTTAGTTGGCTCATCTAGCAAAAGGGTTTCAGCACCACTAAACAGAATACGCGCAAGTTCGATACGGCGGCGTTGACCACCAGAAAGCGTTGCTAGTTCATTACCAAAGACTGCTTCTGAAACACCAAGGGAAGTTGCAATTGCTTCTGCTTCAGCAGTTGCTGCATAACCACCGGCGGCAGAAAATTCAGCTTCAACGCGGGTGTAGCGATCCATTGCTTTTTCTAGCGCTTCACCTTGGGCCGTTGCCATTTCTTCTTCAACAGATCGCATACGAGCTGCGATTTGATCTAAGTCGCGTGCCGAAAGAATGCGATCAATAACTGTGCCTGGTTCATCGCCAGTACGAGGATCCTGCGGAAGGTAACCAATTTTTCCGGTGCGATTTACCGCACCACCTGCTGGCATAGTTTCACCAGCTAATACTTTTGCAAGGGTTGATTTACCAGCACCATTTCGACCAACAAAACCGATGCGGTCACCGCTGTTGATACGAACAGTTACGCCTTTAACAAGCAGGCGAGCACCAGCACGTAATTCGAGCGCTTGGGTTGAAATCACACCCAAGTCTATCGGCTGGGTTTAGGCAGCACCAATTCGGGTACGACGTGGTGCTGCATATGACTTACCAACTGCGGTTAATTCATCAGAAACTTGAGCTTTGATTGCATCTTCACTCTTGAGCAACTTAGTCAGCGCAGCAATTGTGGTCTTCAGTTCTTTTTGCTCTGTTTCTAGTTCGATCTTGCTCATCTTGGTCAAACGACGAAGTGGCATATCCAAGATATATGTTGCCTGCTCATCATTTAACTTAAAGTCTTTGATCAACTTATCTTTTGCCGCTGCCGCATCATCGCTACCGCGAATGATCTTGATAACCTTATCGATATCAATGATTGCCTTGAGCAAACCATCAACTAGACCTAGACGAGCTTCTGCCTTTGCTTTGCGGAACTCAGAACGACGACGAACAACTTCGATGCGGTGATCGATGAAGACCTTTAGTAATTCTTTGAGCCCTAGAGTTTGTGGGCGTCCCTTGACCAAGGCAACCGCATTGATTGCAAAGGCATCTTCCATAGGGGTTAGCGCATACAATTTTTCTAGAACTTCTTCAGGCTCAAAACCATTCTTGATTTCAATAACAACATTGGTGCCGGTCTGGCCATCAGAAAGATCAATGATGTCGCTGATTCCCTGAATCTTCTTAGCCTTCACAAGGGCTGCGATACGTTCGACCACCTTTTCAGGCCCGATTGTGTAAGGCAGCTCTTTGATGACGATACCCATCTTGCGAGAGGTAACCTTTTCAATCTCAACAGTTGCACGAACCTTAAACGATCCCTTGCCAGTTGCATACGCTTCACGAACACCATCTAGTCCAACAATTTCTCCGCCTGTTGGAAAATCTGGGCCCGGAACAAACTTCATCAACTGCTTGACGGTTGCAGTTGGATTTTCAATCAGAAACTTTGTCGCAGCGATTACTTCGCTCAAGTTATGGGGAGCCATGTTGGTGGCCATACCCACAGCAATTCCAGAACCACCATTAACCAACAAGTTTGGATATGCAGCTGGCAAAACAATCGGTTCTGACAATTGGCCGTCGTAGTTTGGACCAAAATCAACTGTGTCTTCATCAGCTTCGGCAACCATTGACATTGCAGCTGGTGCCAAGCGAGCTTCGGTGTAACGCATAGCTGCAGGGCCAGCATCTAATGAACCGAAGTTTCCGTGACCATCAATTAGTGGCAATCCCATGGAAAAACTTTGTGCCATGCGAACTAAGGCATCGTAAATTGCGCCATCACCGTGAGGGTGCAACTTACCCATTACTTCACCAACAACACGAGCACTCTTTACATGTCCACGTTCTGGACGAAGACCCATATCTGCCATCTGATGAAGAATGCGGCGGTGAACTGGCTTTAAACCATCGCGTGCATCAGGAAGTGCGCGTGAGTAAATAACTGAATACGCATACTCGAGGAAAGATTCGGAAACCTCTTTGGAAACATCGATGTCGACGATCTTTCCTGGATATTCACCGGGCTTTGGTCCAGCGGGTTTCTTACCTTTTGCCGCAGCTTTCGCGGGAGTCTTCGCAGTTGCCATTGGGGCATTCTGCCAAGAGTCAGGCTTAATTTAGGGGAGGGCGCGCCCCAACTGATGAAACACACTTTGCTGCCAATGCTGCACCTGCAGAAAGAGCTTGAGTCAGATCACTTGTTTCTAGCCACTTCGGAATAAATCCAGCAGCAAATGAGTCTCCGGCACCTGTGGTGTCAACAACATTGGTTGTCACTGCAGGAACCTTGGCTTTTTCAGAACCATTAATTGCCATCGCACCCTTTGAGCCCAACTTAATGACTACAAGCGGTGTGATCTTTGCAAGATTTTCTTCTGCCGTTTCAACATCAGTTGAATCACCAAGGTACAAAGCTTCTTCGCTGTTAAGCAAAATTCCATCCATCAACCCAACCCATGACAAAACTTCATCTCGGGTAACAATTTTCATGGCACCAGTTGTGGTTGGATCAAAAAAGATTGGCTTGCCGGCAGCTTTAATTTTCTTAATCATGGCAAGGACCGCATCGCGGCTGCGGAAATCTAAAAGGGCATATCCAGATAAGTACACACCGTCGACATCATCGAGTGCAGGCAGATCAGATGCTTCTAGGTCAGCATTTGCGCCATTGTCCGGAAACATTGTGCGCTCACCATTTGCATCAACCAAAATGACAACAACGCCGGTTGGGCGTCCACTGTGCATCAAATTAAGGTGTTCCACGCCGTACTTATCCAGATCGGAAATCAAGGCAAAACCAACGGGATCATTGCCTGTACGCGCTACTAAATGCGCCTTGGAATTTGTGCGAGTAATCCACGTTGCAACGTTTGCGGCCTGACCACCAGGGTGGCTTGAAATTTTACTTGCAGTGTCATTGCCGTAATTGATGGGTTCTTTCAGCTGTGAAATTACATCTAGTGCTAAATCACCGATACAGAGAATCTTTTTCATTGAAGCGCCACTGCAATCTGTGCGCCTAGTAAACAGTTAGCCTTAATAATTTCAGTATTAATCGCAAGAGATTCACCTTGAGATGTTGTGTGGAAATGCTCTAGCAAGAACGGAGTTACATTTTTGCCAACCACGCCTTGCTGATGCGCTTTTTCAAGACCTGATTGCAAAATCTCATCATGTCGAGCCTTGTTCATCTCTTTTACAACTGGGTTAGCAACAACAAGTGCTTTGTTGAGTGTGCCAACCGCGCGGCGCGCCTTGATGACTGCGGCGATTTCGGCTGGCGAATCAACGCGGTGTTCTAGGGTGTAGCCAGAATCAGTTAAATAGAAACCTGGAAAGGCGTTGGTTTTGTAGCCAACCAGGCTGATAGCTAAAGTTTCAAGACGTTCTAATGTTGCTGGTACATCCAAAATTGATTTCACTCCCGCGCAAATCATGGTCATATCTACATTTGCTAAGGCAGTTAAGTCGGCAGATTCATCAAAAGATTCACTTGCGCCTCGGTGCACGCCACCAAGACCACCCGTTGCAAAGACATGGATGCCGGCCATTGCTGCAATGTGCGCGGTAGCAGCAACGGTTGTAGCAGCGCTCTTGCCTGCAGCGACGATGATCGCTAAATCGCGAATCGAAGCTTTAGAAATATCATCACGGTTAGCAATTGCTTCTAGTTCAGAGCGTTCCAAACCGACCAAAATTTTTCCATCAAGCAAAGCGATAGTGGCTGGAACTGCGCCTGCATCGCGAACGATTCGCTCGCATTCAAGGGCAACTTCTAGATTAGATGGACGTGGCAAACCATGGCTGATAATCGTTGATTCCAGAGCAACGATCGGCTTTCCGGCCTTAATGGCAGCAGAAACTTCAGCCGATAGCTTGATCGCATTTTCCATAGCCAAACTCTAGTGCACTCTCGTGGGAAGATAAGCACGTGCATTTGTCCCAGATAACTCCTTCCATCTTTTCTTCCCTCGGGTTGGACAGTGCTGCCGATCACCTAGCAATGGGTCAATCGCCGATGGGACGCGAACTGCTATTTCTGATTGATGGATTTGGTTTTGACACTCTGTCTACCTATGCCGACGTTATGCCAACCATGAGCCGCATGGTTAATTTTGGAAAAATTCAAACTGCATTTCCTTCAACCACGGCAACCTCGCTTGCAACTTTAACTACTGGAGAACTTCCGGGTGTTCACGGAATGTTGGGTTACACAGTTCAGGTTCCGCGAAGTGGTGGTCGATTGTTAAATGCTCTGAAATGGGATGAGCGTGTAGACCCAGAAAATTGGCAACCCGTTGAAACTTTGTTTCAACGCGCTTCAAGAGCCGGAATCAATGTCACGCATGTAGCTGCTAAGCGTTATGAAAATACCGGCTTTACGCGCGCAGTCTTTCGCGGGGCCGAATACAAAGGTGCCAATGTTGTTGCAGATTTAGTGAGCGAAACTAAACAAGCTCTGCAAAAGACGCCTTCCTTTGTTTACCTATATGTCAATGATTTAGATTCAGCTGGTCATTCAGATGGAGTTGGTAGCGATAAATGGCTAGCGGCATTAGCTGCAATTGATCAAATGGTTTCGCAGTTAATGAAAGAAGTTCCTGCGGGTACACGTATCTGGGTTACTTCAGATCACGGCATGATTAATGTTGAAGAAAAAATCATCATGGGGCGCGACAATCCTTTGTTAACCGGAGTCAGCGTTATCGCAGGAGAACCACGTGCGCGACACATTTATTTAACCGAAGATTCAGTTGCGGCACGCATAGATGTAGCTGGCGTGTGGCAAGAGTATTTGCAGGATAAAGCCCTGGTCCTAACCCGTGAACAAGCTATTTCTAGCAATCTTTTCGGATCACATTCAAGTGCTGATTCGGTTGATCGTATGGGTGAAGTTATTGCTATTGCTCGAGGCGGCCTGATTCTTGTTGATGCCGATCGCGATGATAAAGAAGGTGCCATGGTTGGACATCATGGTGGAGATAGTGACACTGAATCTCAGGTGGGTTTACTAACAACCACACTGAGTTAGTTGTTTACTGCTTTTACTTATTGTCCTCTGGCTTAATGCCAAACATGATTTCATCCCAGCTTGGGACTTTTGCTCTGGCAGTAATTCCATCGCGTGATGCTTCATCATCTGGTTCTTCACGAATAACTGCTAGGCGTGGAACTTCTCGGACAGGCTCGATTTCTTCCTCAAGCTCTTGTTCCAGGTTCTCTTTGCGGAATTCGCTGTACACATCAATGATGCGACGCTCGGAGGGGTGAGAATTCTCGGTAGGAATCAATGCTGGAGTTGGAAGTTGGCGAGGCGCAGGATCATCACCCATCATCCAGCGCGCATTTTCATCCATGGATGTAACTGTGCGAAGAACTGAATCAAAGTTCCACTGTGCAATTCCGATACCTGAACTGTTTGGGTAGTGCAGTTCCAAAGTCCATGTGCCGTCTTCTAAACGCCAGGTGTCCCATGACAATTCTGATGAATCAATGTTGCGCGGAGCTAAACGAGAGATAACGGTTCCAAGCAAAGTAACTGCGTCGCGTCCGCCTTCTTTGCGGATCACAATCTGCTGCGCTTGATCAATGATGTAGATGCGCTCAGAAAGAATTGGTCCAGCAAAGCGTTCAACTTTTTCAATTGTTGTGTTGTTATCGCGCGCGATTTGTTCTGCAGTTTGTCCTGCACGTAGCAAACGCTGAATCTCTTTAATTGAAATAGTTGGTTCATCATTAGCTGGAACAGCCATCAATCTTTGCTGATTTACAGTTGCACGCAATGTGTCACTAACGCGAACAGTGAATTCATTTCCATCATTGTCATGCAAAGACAAATAGAGACCGTCTTCGGTCTTTCCGCCTAGTCGTAGCTCAGTCACGAGCACGAGGGTAGCCGATGAGGGCCTTATAAGTCTGGAAATACGGAAGTGTGGCTGCACATGCCGCAATCATGAATCCCAAAGGAACCCAATAAGCGATGTCAGAACCAAATCGGTCGATGATTTGGCCGGATAAAGCGCTAGCTATTGCACCACCCATAGGCATTCCTGCAACGACCCACGTCAAAGTCTCAGTTATTTGTTCTGGCGGTACCGCACCTTCTGCAACGCCATAAGCATTAATAACTAAGGGCGCAACTGCAAAGCCATTAAAGAACAACGCAACGGCAAGCCAACCCAAAGTGTGCGTGAACAACATAGGCACTGACAGCGCGGTGAGTGCGAATAAGAAGATTAAGAATCGTGAAGCACTAGATAACTTCCATTTAATTGTGCCGTTAATGATTGCTGCGATTCCACTACCGAACGCCCAAATGGCTAACAACAAGCCGGACTTGCTTTCCTGGCCGCGTTGTTCGGTAAAGGCAACGGTGACAATTGCGATCGAACCAAAAAATCCACCCAACAAAGTTGTTGCAAGAACAACTGCTTGGACTCGTTTGTTGCGAATCACTGCTGGATGGGGATCAACGATGCGCTTAGGGGTTGAAGGGGGTTCAGTTGATTTCTGTCTGACAAACAAAGGAACACCGATGGCCACAAAGATGATTCCGGCGATCATGCCGGCAGCAGGTGCAATTGCTGTTGCACAAGCGGTCACAATGATCGGACCCAAAATGAATACGATCTCATCCATCAATGCTTCAAAAGAGTAGGCAGTGTTTACCAAGTGACGATCTTGTTCATCGTCGGCAGTTGTTGATTTATCTGGGCTTAGAACATGTAACCAACGGCGGCGTACTAAACCACCTGTGTTTACCGACATTGATTCGGCAATGATGATGCTGGCAAACCAAGTCCAGGTTGGTGCTTGATTTAAAACTAAGAAAGTGAATAAACAAAGCCCGGCAACTTTAATGGGAACAACGCGAACCAACATGGCGCTTTGGCCAATACGATCAGCAACGCGGGACCAATGAGGTGTGGCAAATGCCATGACAACGGAAGCGGTCGCACTAAGGGCTCCTGCAATTGCATATGAATCACTAGCAGCAACAACAATGAAAATCAGAGCGAGTGAATCCATAGAAATTGGCATACGCGCAATTAATCCAGGGATAGAAAAATTAAGGCCCCCAGGGGTTTTAAAGAGCGTTGCGTACCCTGAGAACATAGGCAGGAGTCTAGCCCGCCATTAGACTGCGTTCATGACTGATTCGAAGGATTTGCTGCAACTCGCGCTGACGATTGCTCGACAAGCTGGCGATCTTTTGGTTAATCGACCTGCATCGTGGGACTTAACCGTTAAATCAACTGCAATTGATATTGCTACACAGATGGATACTGCAAGTGAAAAACTAATTGTCGAAAGCATTTTGGCGGCGCGCCCTGACGATGGCATCATCGGTGAAGAAGGAACATCACGTGCAAGCAAGAGCGGAATCACTTGGGTGATCGATCCGGTAGATGGCACCGTTAATTATTTTTATGGCTTACCAGGATGGGCGGTCAGTATTGCTGCCAAAGATGAAAACGGAACATTAGTTGGAGTTGTTCACAGTCCAACCGTTAATTCAACCTGGCATGCACGCAAAGGCGGGGGAGCATTTCTTAATGATGTGAAGATCGCTTGCAACAATCCCGTTGAATTAAATCGTGCATTGTTTTCAACCGGTTTTGCTTACGATGTAAACGATCGCACAGAACAATTAAAGATTGTGAACGCACTTATTCCGCAAATTCGAGATTTACGCAGAATCGGATCTGCCGCTGCCGATATTTGCCATGTGGCAACAGGACTAGTGGATGGCTACTTTGAAACTGGCCTGCATGAATGGGATTTAGCCGCAGCCGAGCTGATCGCTCGAGAAGCCGGGGCGGTTGTGACCACACAGCCATGGCATGGGCTCAATCTGACCCTGGCGGCAGGCCCGCACCTGTACGAGACGCTCAAGGCGTCGATCCCCGAGTAGCTCCAAGGCCGATTTACGGTTCTGAGCGTGGCTATGGCACAATACGCAGTCTGCACCGC
>CAYMNN010000036.1:0-8103 GCA_964391815.1 uncultured Candidatus Planktophila sp. | reverse complement strand
CGCACTCGAAATCACCGACCACAATTTCTTGTGGACCGAGGTGGTTATGCCGACCTAAGTCGGTGAGTGCTGAGATGTCACCTATCTTTCGATCGGTGCAGGGCAAATCCTACCTGAGCCCGCGGCGTGGAAATTACCGCCCAAATAGGCGTAAAGCTCCCCAGGCGGTGATGCGAACAACTGCTTCAAGGGCAATAGCTGCAGACATTTTGCTAACGCCGTGGGTGCGCTCGATAAACGTGATGGGAACTTCAGCGACCGATCCCCCGCGAACTAATGCCCGACGAGTCATCTCAATCTGAAAGCAATATCCCTCGCTTCGAATTGTAGAGATCTCCATTTTCTTCAGAAGTTCTGAAGTGTAGATTCGAAAACCAGATGTTGTGTCTTTAACCCCTAGTGAAAGAAGAAGGTTTGCATAAGTATTTGCAGATTTTGAAAGGTATTCCCGGAATTTACTCCAGTTGGCGATTTGCCCATCTTTAACCCATCTGGAACCAATGAGTAAATCTGAGCTTCCAATCCATTCCATCATTTTTTCTAAATCCTTGATTTGATGTGAGCCATCGGCATCCATTTGAATCACATGTGTGTAACCACGATCGATTGCGATAGCAAAACCGGTTCGGTAGGCACTTCCTAAACCTTGCTTACCTTTACGTTCAATAACTTCAATTCCCAAGTTTCGCACTATGTGTGCGGTTCCATCGGGTGATCCATCATCAATTACTAAAACATCGCAATCCAACGATTGCAAGCTGGTGAGAATGCTTTGAATACTTTCGGCTTCGTTATAGGTTGGAATAACGACTAATGATGTTTTCATGCTCGTGGATGCGCCTGCTTGAACGCTTTTTGCAAACGTTCAGTCGATACATGGGTGTAAATCTGCGTTGTAGCCAATGAAGCATGGCCCAAGATTTCCTGAACCGTACGAAGGTCCGCCCCTCCTTCAAGCAAATGAGTTGCTGCCGAATGTCGAAGTGCGTGTGGACCCATTCGTTCAATTCCTTCTATAGCTTGCAACGCGTTGTATACAACGGTTCGCACAGTACGTTGATCAATGCGCTTGCCGCGAGCACCAAGAAAAACTGCAGATTCAGATTCAGCTGTCTTTAATTGTTCACGACCATTTTCTAGCCACACTTTAAGCGCCTTTATCGCCGGATTGCCGAGCGGAATAGTGCGCTCTTTATTTCCTTTTCCGAGTACGCGAATAGTTTGGCGGCCATAGTCAATATCGGAAATATCTAAACCGCACAGCTCGGCAACACGCGCCCCTGATGCGTATAGAACTTCAACCATTGCAACATCACGCAAAGACAGTGGTGTCTGTTCTTCAGCAGCTCTTGTCGCCAGTGAATCCATGGCCACTTGGGCATCTGCAATTTCTAAAACATCAGGCAGAGTTCGGTGTCCTTTAGGTGTGGCAAGGGTTGCGGCTACATCCTTGGCCAAATACTTATTCTTTACCGCCCACTTGGTAAACAACCGCACTGATACCGCTCTGCGAGAAAGTGTGGTGCGGGCTCCACCTTTTACTTGTTGATTAGCAAGCCAAGAACGCAAGTGAACAAGTTCTAATTGAGAAATATCAGAAACACCGATTGCTTCAAGGTGTGTAACTAATGATTCAAGATCTCCAAGATAAGCACGAATCGTATGAACAGATAAGGCACGTTCAACTTCTAAGTGGCGAGTGAAAGCTGCAATTAGCTTTTCGTAATTTTCGCTCACGTAAGCAGTTTACTCGGGCTTACGTCCTTGACGCATAAGGCCGAAGGTAACGGCATCTTCTAGCGCCATAGCTGATGCGGCAATAACGTTTTCATGGACACCAACGGTGTTCCATTCGCCCTTGCCATCGCTAGTTTCAACCAAAACTCGAGTTATAGCGCCAGTTCCAAGTCGACCTTCAAGAATGCGAACCTTGTAGTCGGTAAGTTCCAGAGTTGAAAGTTCTGGGTATAGCGAAATCAAACCTGTACGAAGGGCGTTATCAAAGGCATTAACTGGACCATTTCCTTCGCCACTGCAAGTAATTTCCTGACCCTTTGCAGTAACAGTTACTTCAGCTTTTGTCGTAATTGATTGATCGGCTGCACGTTCTACTGATGTCACCCAATGATTAATTGTGAAAAATGATGGACGTTTTCCGGACATTTCTTCATGTACCAATAGTTCAAATGAGGCATCTGCTGCTTCAAAAGTGAAGCCACGAGATTCCATATCCTTGACTCGATCAACGATTCGACCAATCAGTTCTTTATCGCCACCTAGATCTACGCCAAGTTCTTGAGACTTAAGTTCAATTGATGCACGTCCGGCCATATCTGAAACCAACATACGCATATCGTTTCCGACAGATGATGGATCTTCGTGCTGATACAACGAAGGATCAACCTTGATCGCACTTGCGTGCAAGCCTGCTTTATGCGCAAATGCAGAAACACCAACGTATGGCTGGCGTGAACTTGGAGTTACATTTGTAACTTCTGCAACCGCATGTGAAATTCTAAATGCCTCTTGCAAAGCATTTGGTGGAAGAACTAACTGCTTCTTCTTTAGTTCCAAGTTGGCAATAATTGTTACTAAGTCAGCGTTTCCTGTGCGCTCTCCGTAGCCATTGAGTGTTCCTTGAACATGAGTAGCACCGGCGGCAACAGCTGCCATCGAGTTTGCTACCGCACATCCTGTGTCATTGTGGCAATGGATACCCAAGCGCGCCGAACTTGCTGTTAGAACATCATGGACAACTTGTGACAACTCATCAGGAAGCATTCCGCCGTTTGTATCGCATAAAGCAATGACATCGGCTCCAGCTTCTGCTGCCACCCGTACAACTTCAAGGGCATATGCACGATTGCTGCGATATCCGTCAAAGAAGTGTTCGGCATCGAGAAAAACACGTTGTCCCTCTTGGATTAAGTGAGTTACAGAATCGCGAATCATGGCAAGGTTTTCATCCAAAGTAGTCTTTAACGCGAGATCTACATGGCGATCAAAAGCCTTTGCAACAAGAGTGACAGCCGGTGCCCCACTATCTCGAAGCGCACCCAGCAAAATATCATCTGCAGCTTTTGCATTGGGGCGACGAGTTGCACCAAAAGCAACAAAGGTTGCATTTTTTAACTTTAGTTCTTTCTTGGCCAAAGCGAAGAATTCTGTATCTTTTGGATTAGCTCCAGGCCAGCCACCTTCGATAAAGCCCACACCTAAATCATCCAAATGACGGGCGATATTCATCTTGTCATGGACGGAAAGATTTAATCCTTCTTGTTGGGCACCATCGCGCAAAGTTGTGTCATAAATATGGAAAGCATCATTTACTGGCATTACTTAACCGTGCTCATCCAGTTGTGCTTATCTGCGATCGTGCCGTGCTGGATACCCAGCAAGTGGTTACGAATCTGCATTGTGATCGGTCCAGGTTGACCATCTCCTGTTACCCAAGTTCCCATCGAACTCTTTGCTTGTCCGACTGGAGAAACAACTGCTGCGGTTCCACACGCGAATATTTCAGAAATTTCACCTGAAGTAACGCCATTTCGCCAATCATCAACAGAGAGCATTACTTCATCTACTTTGTAGCCAAGATCTGCAGCAACCGACAAAATTGAATCTCGTGTAATTCCTGGCAACAAAGTTCCAGTTAACTTCGGAGTAATAACAGTTGCATCAGCTCCTGTTCCCTTTACGAAGTAAAGGTTCATTCCGCCCATTTCTTCAATCCATTTGCGCTCTTTTGCATCAATCCAAACAACTTGATCGCAACCCTCTTTAGCTGCAGCTTTTTGAGCAACGAGTGATGCTGCATAGTTTCCGCCGCACTTTGCTTCACCGGTTCCACCTTGGGCGGCACGTACATATTCTGTTGAAATCCAGACAGATACCGCCTTGGATGGATCAAAGTAAGCACCGGCTGGTGTTGCAATAAGAAGGTACGTGGCTTTATTTGATGGGCGCACACCTAAACCAACTTCGGTCGCGATCATGAATGGGCGAATATAAAGCGACTCACCTACCTTGCTTGGAACCCAGCCTGCATCTTGCTTTACAAGTGCTTCGACTGTTTCCATAAACAATTCAACAGGCATTTCAGGAAGAGCTAAGCGCTTGGCCGAATTAGCAAAACGTTTTGCGTTGGCAGTTGGACGGAATAAAGCAACACTGCCATCTGGCTGGCGGTATGCCTTCATGCCTTCAAATATTTCTTGCCCGTAATGAAACACCGCCGTTGCTGGATCTAGAGAGATTGGTCCGTACGGCATTAAGTGCGGCTCGCCCCAGCCATCTTTTTCACTCCACTCGCACATCACCATGTGATCGGTGTAGTACTTACCAAATCCACCTTCAGCCACTAACGCATCGCGTGTAGCAACATCTTTGGCATTTGGATTAAGAGTGATCTTCATAGGATTACAACGCGCTTGCTAGCGCATCTCCAATCTCTGTTGTGCTTCGCTTCTTATCTCCGCGAACAGCAAGATCAGCAGCAACGACTCGTTCTACATCGCGAGCTGCTTCAACAAGTCCTAGGTGATCAAGCATCATGGCAACTGACATAACTGTCGCAGTTGGGTCAGCTAAGTTTTTGCCAGCAATATCTGGTGCTGAACCATGAACAGGCTCGAACATGGATGGGAATTTTCCAGTTGGATTGATATTTCCCGAAGCAGCCAAACCGATTCCACCACAGATTGCAGCAGCGATATCAGTCAAGATGTCTCCGAATAGATTGTCAGTTACAACAACATCAAATCGCTCTGGATTTGTTACAAAGAACATTGATGCGGCATCAACATGCAGGTAATCAGTTGTGATCGCTGGATACTCTTTTGCTACTTCATTAAAGGTTCGAGTCCATAATCCACCCGCGCGAGTTAGCACATTGTTTTTGTGAACAAGGGTTAACTTCTTGCGTTCACGCTTTGAAGCGCGCTCAAAGGCATCGCGAATAACGCGCTCTGCGCCACGGCGAGTATTAAGGCTTTCTTCCGTTGCGATTTCAGCATCTGTGCCTTCTGCAAGTACTCCACCTGCACCAACGTATGGGCCTTCGGTACCTTCACGAACGACTACAAAATCAATAGGTGCTTTAGTTGCAAGAGGCCCTGTAACACCAGGCATTAAACGTGCCGGGCGAAGATTGATGTAGTGATCAAAGGCAAAACGAAGCTTAAGCAACAGGCCGCGTTCTAGAACACCGCTTGGAACAGTTGGGTCTCCCACTGCGCCCAGCAAAATGACATCTGCTTTCGCTAAATCAGCCAAGGTTGCATCTGGCAGAACTTCTCCGGTGCGATGCCAAAAGGCTGCGCCAAGATCGTAAGAAGTTTTCTTAAACTCCACTTGGTACTTCTTAGCAACAACATCTAGAACTTTAAGGCCCTGACTTACGACCTCTGGTCCGATGCCATCACCAGCAATGACTGCCAAATTAACTGTTCTCATTAACCCACCAAAGTTACGGAGCGAACGAAATCTGCTCCAGTTTCCTTCTTTACTGATGAAGTTAAATCATCACTTATTTGTGAGTCAACGGTAAGTGCCATCAATGCATCTCCGCCAGCTGTGCTTCGCGCAACCTGCATACCTGCAATATTGATGCCAGCTTTTCCGAGGGCGTTACCTACTGCGCCGACAACACCTGGCTTGTCAGAGTAGCGAAGGAACAAAAGATTTTCAGTTGGCGCAAGATCAAGATCAAATCCATCAATTGCAATGATCTTTTCTACCTTACGAATTCCAACAAGTGTTCCATCGACAGTAACAATCTTTCCGTCGGCAAGTGCTGCACGAAGTGAAATCATGCTGCGGTATTCCGGGCTTTCAGGATCTGTTGTTACAGATGATGTGACTCCACGTTCGGCAGCAAGAGCTGGCGCATTTACATATGTCACATCTGCTAAACCACACCCAAGTAGCGCTCCCTTAAGCGCACTGGTTGCCAGAATTGATGAATCGTGTTCAGAAATATCGCCCATCACAGTCAAGTCCATACTTACTGGAGCTTCACCTGCCATTGCAGTTGCAATCTGTGCCATTTTTTCAACCAAAGGCAGACTTGGACGAATCTCTTCGTGAATAGCTCCACCCTTAACATTTACCGCATCAGGTACAAGTTCGCCCGCCAGTGCTTTGCGCACCGAAACCGCTACCGCAATTCCTGCACGCTCTTGAGCTTCATCGGTAGATGCACCCAAGTGTGGTGTAGCAACTACTTGATCCAAAGTAAACAGAGGTGAATCTGTGCATGGTTCAGTTGAGAAAACATCTAGACCCGCACCTGCAACTCGACCTTCGGTAATTGCATCAAACAATGCAGCCTCATCAAGAACTCCGCCACGAGCAGCATTAATGATTCGAACCGTTGGCTTTACTTTCTTCAAAGCTTCTACGCCGATTAAGTTGGCAGTTTCCTTCGTCTTTGGCAGGTGAATCGTGATGAAATCTGAAACTTTAAGCAGTTCATCTAATTCAACTAAGCGAACACCAAGTTGGGCCGCACGTGCTGGCTGAAGGTATGGATCGTAAGCAACTACATCCATTCCAAAAGCTTGCATGCGGTGTGCAACTAGTTGACCAATACGCCCAAAGCCCACGATTCCGAGAGTCTTTTCAAAGATCTCAGCTCCTGTGTACTTTGATCGTGCCCACTTTCCATTACGCAATGCAGCATGTGCCGGTGAAACAAAACGTGCTGAAGCCATAAGCAATGCGATCGCTAACTCGGCAGCTGAAACGATATTTGAAGTTGGAGCGTTAACAACCATTACTCCGGCCGCTGTTGCTGCGGGAATATCAACGTTATCAAGACCAACACCAGCACGTGCAATTACCTTTAATCCTTTTGCTGCTGCAATCGCTTCTGCATCCATCTTGGTTGCAGAGCGAATCAAAACTGCATCGACACCTTTAGCAAGAGCTGCTAGAAGTTCTGCGCGGTTTGCACCATCACAGTTAACAACTTCAAAGTCAGGACCCAGCGCTTCCAGTGTTGCAGGGCTGAGTTCTTCAGCGATTAAGACAATAGGTTTAGCCACGCGCTGCGCTACCTTCTTTGTAATCGTCGCCCTTTGATTGCTTCATCCAAGAGAACATTTTGCGAAGCTCACGACCAACACTCTCGATTGGGTGTGTTTCGCCCTTAGCGCGAAGTGACTTAAATTCAGGTGCTCCAGCCTCTTGATCATCAATAAAGCGCTTAGCAAAAGCTCCGCTCTGGATGTCAGCAAGAACTGCCTTCATATTTTCCTTGACGCGTGGATCAATAACACGTGGACCAGAAACATAGTCACCGAATTCAGCTGTGTCTGACACTGACCAGCGCTGCTTTGCGATTCCACCTTCGTACATCAAGTCAACGATCAGCTTAAGTTCGTGCAAGCATTCAAAGTATGCAACCTCTGGCTGGTATCCAGCTTCGGTCAAAGTTTCAAAGCCGTACATAACTAGTTGAGACGCACCACCACAAAGAACTGACTGCTCACCGAAGAGATCAGTTTCAGTTTCTTCTGTAAATGTTGTCAGAATTCCACCAGCACGTAATCCACCGATTGCCTTTGCATATGAAAGCGTTAGTGGCCAAGCATTTCCAGTTGCATCTTGTTCTACTGCAACAATTACTGGAACTCCGCGACCTGCTGCATATTCACGACGCACAAGGTGTCCTGGACCCTTTGGAGCAACCATGCACACATCAACTGAAGCTGATGGCTTGATGTAACCAAAGCGAATATTGAAACCATGTCCGAAGAACAAAGCATCGCCATCTTTAAGGTTAGGCAAAATTGAATCTGTGTAAATGTGGCGCTGCAAGTGGTCCGGTGCCAAGATCATGATGACCGTAGATTCCTTAACCGCTTCAGCAACAGATACAACGCGCAGACCTTCAGCTTCAGCCTTTGCGCGTGAAGGTGAACCGTCTTTTAGTCCAACTCGAACATCGACACCACTGTCACGCAAGTTAAGAGCATGAGCATGTCCTTGTGAGCCGTAACCGATGATCGCGACTTTGCGACCTTGGATGATCGATAGATCAGCATCCTCTTCGTGATACATCGTTGCTGCCACGGTATTTCTCCTCATCGTCCTTTGTTG
>CAYMNN010000035.1:0-8138 GCA_964391815.1 uncultured Candidatus Planktophila sp. | reverse complement strand
AGGTGTTCACAAGAATTGCAACAGCCAGCAGTTGGCTTTGGTCCAAGCGGCCAGAGCGTGCTGAAAAGGTAGAGACTGATTTTGAAATCACGGATACGCCTCCCTTCGAATCACCTGTGGTTGCGCAATGGAATACACCTGCAGATGAAGAAGAACTAGATGAAGACAGCTTTGATGAAGAATTTCCAGTAGAAGAGTCGATCCCAGCGGCTACTCATGCAAATGAAAACACGGTAGCGGTAAAGCGCCCAGAACAGTTGTTGCTAACTGCTGATGTTAAGTATGAACTTCCTAGTCCAGATCTTTTGCGCACAGGTCCTGCTGCAAAGGCTAAGAGCAAGGCCAACGATGCTGTGGTTGCAGCATTAACCGAAGTGTTTTTGCAGTTTGAAATTGATGCCAAAGTAACGGGCTTTATGCGCGGTCCGACAGTTACTCGTTATGAAGTTGAATTAGGTAATGCAGTAAAGGTCGAAAGAATTACCGCTTTATCTAAAAACATTTCATACGCCGTAGCTAGCGGCGATGTTCGAATCCTTTCTCCGATTCCCGGAAAATCCGCGGTTGGTATTGAGATCCCTAATGCCGATCGTGAGATTGTCGCTTTAGGTGATGTTTTACGCTCAACGGTTGCAGGTCAAGATCTGCACCCAATGCTTGTGGCATTAGGTAAAGATGTCGAAGGCAATTTTGTGTGCGCAAACCTTGCCAAAATGCCGCACTTATTGGTGGCCGGTGCAACGGGTGCAGGTAAGTCTTCAATGATCAACGCCATGATTACTTCCATCTTGATGCGCTCAACTCCAGATGATGTGCGCTTGGTGTTAATTGATCCTAAGAGAGTAGAGCTAACGGCCTACGAAGGTATCCCGCACTTAATTACGCCAATCATTACTAATCCTAAGAAAGCATCTGACGCGCTGACTTGGGTAGTTCGTGAAATGGATCTTCGTTACGAAGATCTTTCGACATTTGGCTTTAGGCACATCGATGATTTCAATAAAGCAGTTCGTGCGGGCAAGGTAGTTGTTCCAGAAGGTAGCGATAGAACAGTCGAGCCGTATCCATATCTTTTGGTCATCATCGATGAACTTGCAGACTTAATGATGGTCGCGGCAAAAGAAGTCGAAGAATCAGTTGTGCGAATTACTCAACTTGCAAGGTCAGCAGGTATCCACTTGGTTCTGGCAACTCAGCGCCCATCTGTAGATGTCGTAACAGGTTTGATTAAGGCAAACGTGCCTTCACGTCTGTCCTTTGCTACAAGTTCACTTGCCGATAGTCGAGTAATTTTAGATAGCCCTGGAGCAGAAAAACTTGTGGGCCAAGGTGATGGACTCTTTATTCCGATGGGAGCAAGCAGAGCTATTCGTATTCAAGGTGCCTATGTATCCGAACGCGAAATCGAAGCGGTAACAACACATGTAAAGAAGCAGTTAAAACCGCGCTATCGTGAAGATGTAACTGCGCCAGTAAATCAGATGAAAATGGTAGATAAAGAGATCGGCGATGATTTAGATATTTTGTGCCAAGCTGTAGAACTAGTTGTTGGAACGCAATTTGGATCTACATCAATGCTTCAAAGAAAACTACGAGTTGGTTTTGCTAAAGCAGGACGTTTGATGGACTTGATGGAATCACGCGGAATCGTTGGGCCTTCAGAGGGTTCCAAAGCTCGCACCGTCTTGGTCAAGCCCGATGAACTTGATTCGGTGCTGGCAACCCTTCGCGACTATTAATTCAGCGTTAACAGACGGTGAGCAAGAAAGTTTCACCCCTTTTGTTCACACCTTGATCTAGTCACCCTAACCCTGCGCGACTTACACTTAGACCTCACCCCTGTGCTGCATTAAGGATGTCTGATGTCACTTGGATCAATGATTTCTAAGGCGCGTAAGGATGCTGGCCTTAGCATCGAAGATCTTTCGGCAGCCACAAATATTCGCACAACTTTGCTTCGTGACATCGAAGATAACAATTTTTCTCAGTGCGGTGGCGAAACGTATGCACGCGGACACCTTAGAAATATTGCAATCAAATTAAATATTGATCCACAAATCTTTTTAACTGTATTCGAAGATGAACAAATGCGGGTAGACCGCACCATGCAAGATTTATTGGTTGAAAACAATGTTATGCGTGAACCAAAAGAGGTTCGGAAAGTCTCATGGAAAGTATTAGTTACTATTTCAGTTGCCTCATTGCTTGTGGCAGGCCTTGCACAAATAATTGTCTCTAATGATTCAACACCTGATATTCCCGTAGCTAGTCAAGAGACACCAACGACTTCGCCCTCACCAGAAGCAACACCAGAGCCGTCAGCTACCCAAGAAGTAGTTCCAACCGATGAGGCAACAATTTCAACTGGCCAGGGAGTAGAAGTTATCTTCACCGCTACTCGGGCGAGAAGTTGGCTATTTGTTTCAGATTCATCCGGTCGAGTGCTCTTTAGTGGCCAGATTAGTGTTGGCGTGACAAAAACTTTTTCCTCTGATCTGACACTAAATCTAAAGATTGGTAATGCAGGGGGAGTAGATCTGACGGTAAATGGCAAAAAGATCGATTCTCTAGGTGCAGATGGTCAAGTAGTTAGCGTGTCGTACGGGGTAGATTCCTAATTCCCTATTGCACGGTAAGATTGTGCAAATGAAGCGCACGGTTGCAGTTGTCACTTTAGGGTGCGCACGAAATGAAGTCGATTCTGAAGAATTGGCAGGTCGCTTAGCCGCAGATGGCTGGACATTGGTTGATGATGTTGAATCTGCAGAAGTAGCTTTAGTAAATACCTGCGGATTTATCGAATCAGCAAAAAAAGACTCAGTTGACGCGCTGCTGGAAGCTAATTCGCTGAAGGGCCACGGCACAACGCGTGCCGTAGTTGCAGTTGGATGTATGGCAGAGCGTTACGGAAATGAGCTCGCAGAGGCACTTCCCGAAGCAGATGCAATTCTAGGTTTTGATGATTACAAAGATATTTCTGCTCGTTTGCAATCAATTGTTGCTGGCGAAAAACATACCGCACATGTTCCCCGTGATCGCCGTGCCTTGCTTCCGATCGCACCAGCTGAGCGCGCCGATGCCCGCGAAGTTGAAGAGTTTTCTCGCAAGCGTCTAGGTACTGCGCCGTGGTCACCGCTAAAGATTGCTTCAGGTTGCGATCGTCGTTGTTCTTTCTGCGCAATTCCTTATTTCCGCGGGTCGTTTGTTTCCAGACGCCCGACAGAAATTATCAATGAGGCTAGATGGCTTGCTGAAAACGGTGTCTCTGAAATGTTCTTGGTCAGTGAAAACACGACCTCGTACGGCAAGGATCTAGGGGATCTTCAGTTGATGGAGAAGATTTTGCCGGAAATCGCAGCGCTACCTGGTGTCGAACGAGTCCGACTTTCTTACTTGCAACCAGCAGAAATGCGGCCAACTTTGCTTCAGGCGATGATTGCAACTGATAAAACCGCACCGTATTTCGATCTTTCTTTCCAACACACAAGCCCGACGGTGCTGCGTCGCATGCGACGTTTCGGCGACACCGAAAAGTTTTTGCACCTGATCAGCCAAATTCGCGCACTATCACCAGAGGCTGGAATTCGTTCTAACTTTATTGTTGGTTTTCCAGGTGAAACACAAGAGGATTTCGACGACCTGGCAAACTTTATTACCCAGGCCAAATTAGATGCCGTTGGTGTCTTTGGTTATTCAGATGAGGACAAGACTGAGGCTTTAGAGTTATCCGACAAGGTTGATGCTGATGTGATCGCACAACGGGTTGAAACATTATCTGCCTTAGCCGATGAAATGGTTTCTTTGCGAGCCCAAGCTCGAATTGGCGAAAATGTGCGCGTTTTGATTGAGGATGCTGAACTGCAGGAAGGCCGTGCGGCACACCAAGGCCCAGAAGTTGATGGAACAACAACTTTCATAGGTACAGATTTTGTAGTTGGCCAGTATGTTGATGCAGTGGTTATTGATTCAATGGGCGCGGATTTGGTGGCTAAGCCAGTATGAAGTTACCTGCCTTTATAACTCCTAATTTCATCACTGTTATGAGATTGGCTTTTGTGCCAGTGGGTGCTTACACCTTGTTTAAAAATGGTGGAGATGACACCACCTGGCAGTACATTTCCTGGTGCGTGTTTTTCGCATTAGGGATGTCTGATGTCCTAGATGGAAAACTAGCCCGCAGTCGGGGAACGATTACAGAGTTTGGTAAGTTTTTAGATCCAGTAGCAGATAAGTTCATGATCGGTACTGCGATGGTTTCACTTTCAATTCTTGATCGAATGCCGTGGTGGATCACAATTGTTATTTTGACCCGTGAAATTGGAATTACTATTTTTAGATTAGCCGTCATCAATCGTGGAGTTATCCCGGCAAACAAAGGCGGCAAGATTAAAGCATTGATGCAAGGCTTTGGTGTTGGGTTCTATATTCTGCCCCTTGACGAGAGCCTTTACTGGTTCCGAGATGGGTTTATGTATGTAGCTATTGCGCTTACTATCTTTACCGGCGCATACTATGTAAAGTCTGCCTTCACGACTAAGAAGTAGAAACGAAGAGAGAACACCCATGGCGCTTCCTAACGAGATTCTTGGCTTTGCTGCCGAGATCGTTGAGCATTTGCGCCAACGCGGCGAAACAATAAGCACGGCAGAGTCATTAACTGCAGGAGCCGTCAGTTCAGCATTAGTAACAATTTCTGGCGCATCCGATGTTTTTGTCGGGGGAGTTACCGCCTATCGTGATGAAATCAAGGTTTCACATTTGGGCATCGACCCAGCAGTAATTGAAAAGTATTCGGTCATTAGCGAAGAAGTAGCGATCGCAATGGCAAAAGGTGCGATCAAATCCTTTGGAACAACGTGGGCGATCGGCACCACAGGTGTGGCTGGTCCTAACCCATTAGATGGACATCCCGTAGGCGCGGTGTGGGTTGCAATAGAAGGCCCGGTAAGCCAAACCATCGAACTGTCTTTGTCGGGTGAACGTGAATCTGTGCGAAACGCAGCTACATCAAGCGCGATTGCCACCTTTGCCCGTATCCTTAGACATCGAGCATAAAGATCGCATTGAAACTTCGACACAAGAGAGGGGAATGACAATGGTTCTAGTACGTGAAGCAGTGGGTCAGACCCTTCGCGCTGCCCGTACCTCGCAAGGTCGCACTCTTCGTGATGTCGCCCGCGATGCACGAGTCTCTTTAGGTTATTTGTCGGAAGTAGAACGTGGTCAAAAAGAGGCATCCTCTGAACTTCTTAATGCAATTTGTTCAGCGCTAGGTCTGACACTTTCAGGAGTCTTTTCGCAAGTTGCTTCAGAGCTTAAGAGCCGTGAGGGCGTCACTCTCACTGTTGTCGATGCCGCTTAATAAGTACGCGCCACAAGTAGCAACTCATCGTCGTACACAAGCTGCAATTCTTGAGGCAACTAAAAGTTTAATCGCATCTACTGGACTCAAAAAAATGTCCATGATTGAAATCGCAGATGCTTCGCAAGTTTCTCGTGCAACTTTGTATAACCACTATCGAGATAAAGAGAGTGTTCTTGCCGCGCTGTGCGAATCTGAAATGGAACGCATAGTCACGCTTGCTCAATCGGCAGTAGATGCAACTTCAGCCTTGACACTTATGTCTCAAGAGATTTCGCAGGATTTGGCGTTAGCTGCATTACGTCGAAACGATCCAGAAATTCTTACAGTAGCTTTTAGTGCACAAGATCATGTGCTGTGGAAAGCATTTTCAGTAGCTGTCAGACACATCGTTGGTGATGACAATAAGAGCGCTTTAGTTGTTCGTTGGCTTCTGGGACAAACTCTGTCTCCGTTGACGCCGGAACAATCGCGCGCACAAGCACAAGGTATTACCGGCATTGCGAATCTCTGACCTACGCGAGCGAATCACCTTGTCATTTGGTGATTCATGGGCGCCTTCCTTTTCTTCAGATATCGCACTGTCTGAATTAGGCAGCAAGAGCGTCAACGAAGCCTTGGCTGCAGGCTTTGAACCTGATGTAATTTGGAAGGCGGTGTGCAGGGCACATCCAAACGAGACAGAAAAGTACAGATACTAAAAATGCCAGTTAGTTCACACCGATATACCAACGACATTAACAATCCTGCTTTGGTTTTGGTCCATGGATTGGGTTCTGCCGGAACAATTTGGAAGAGCATTGTTCCGCAGTTGCTAGAAAAATTTACGGTCTATGCCATCGACCTTCCAGGACATGGAGATGCGCCACTAGACGAAGATGAAAAAATGGATCCGCATTCTCTTGCGCAGGCAACCATTGATTACATGGTCACCCAAGTTGGTGTCGAAAAAATGCATGTAGCTGGAAATTCATTAGGCGGATGGATTGCCCTAGAAATGGCCGCAGTTGCACCTGATAATGTTTTAAGTGTCACCGCGTTAGCACCAGCGGGCTTATGGCATGAACTGCCGCCACGAAAGTTTCCACCAAGTCTACTTGCTCGTTTCTTGGCAAAGATTTCGCAGTATTTCATGAAGACCGCGTATCGAATTCCGTTGTTAAAAGCTATTGGTTATAAAAAGATCACACACTTGTGGCGTGAGTTAAGTTTTGAATCGTGCCGCGATTCTGTCATCGCGATGGCTAAGTCAAAGGGATATATGCCGATGTGGCATGGTGCCAACGGACGAAGGTTTGCATCTGTTGTACCTGAAAAGGTAAAGCTTTCGGTAGTTTTTGGTGACAGTGATTTAACTTTGCCAGAAGAGATCGCGCAAGAAAAAACCGTTGCGCCGCCGCATTCCAAATGGATTGTCGTTGATAATTGTGCACATGTAATTATGTGGAATTATCCAACATTGACGGTAGAGCTGATCAAAAAAACAGCATCGCTAGCGTCATAGAAACGCCTTAGCAAAATACTTCAAGCACCCACGGATTCTTTTCATCACCTGTAATCAATTCGCATTCAAAAGTTTGTGCAACCAGCCCACGTAATTCTTCTGGGGTCTTTGGTAGCTGGTTGGCCTTTAAAATTTCACGAGTAACTTCACCACGAGTCTTTTTTGACATGTGTGTGATGACCTTTTTGACTCCAGCAACACGTGTGAAAACTTTGACCTCAACAGTTATTGCAGCGGGGGATTGCCAGACAGTTTGATACGTTGAAGAGCGACAGTCGATTATCAACTCAGTTTCAGCGCCATCTAACGCCTTACCAACCTGGGCTGCCAGCTTTTTGTTATCTATCTTTTCCTTGTATGGCTCGATGGGATCACAAGGGCGCACGACCCCATATTTGGCCGAAATTATGGCGATTAACGACTGGGCCCGCTGCTGCTGGGAGTTTGTAAGGGTTGCCCAGCCAAGTGCTGCATAGAGAACCCCCGTATAGACCTGGATTGCTGGGCCGGGGGTGGGGGATTTCTTCTCAGAAGGCGGCAGCAGGATCAACACTGCCCCAGTATGCCTGTGGCGACACGCTGTGGCCTTGTCAGTGGCCACTGATACCTTTCGAACAGATGTTCGGATAAACTTATCAGCGTACAACCAGAGCGGTTCCAACTTCCGCCCGCATGCGATCCACACCTTGTGTGGGGGTCAAGCGGTCCGTCGTTGGGTCTCCGTACCTTCTGGGCCAGACCAAAACGTTTTTGCACAACGCAGGACGTTCTATCGAAAGGAATGTAAGTGGCTACTGAAAAAAGCAATAAAGCTAACGATGCAGCACAAGATAAAGCCAACAGCGAACGCCAAAAAGCGCTCGACACAGCCCTAGCCCAGATCGAACGTCAATTTGGTAAGGGCTCAGTAATGAAGATGTCAGAGCGACAAAACGCTGTTATCGAAGTTATTCCAACAGGTTCAATCGCACTAGATATCGCACTTGGTATTGGTGGACTTCCACGCGGTCGTGTTGTTGAAATTTACGGACCAGAATCTTCAGGTAAGACAACTCTTACTTTGCATGCAATTGCTAATGCTCAGAAAGCTGGCGGAATCTGCGCGTTCATCGATGCAGAACACGCTTTTGATTCAGAGTATGCAAAGAAGCTTGGTGTTGATATTGATGCACTGCTTGTTTCACAACCAGATACTGGTGAGCAAGCTCTAGAAATTATGGACATGCTTGTACGTTCAGGCGCACTTGATCTAGTTGTAGTTGACTCAGTTGC
>CAYMNN010000034.1:3987-8204 GCA_964391815.1 uncultured Candidatus Planktophila sp. | reverse complement strand
CAACGAAGTGCATCCATGGCTTGTTCTAATTGTGAATCTAATTCCCAGGCATTGCGGTGATCTAGCTGCTCTTGCAACTCTCCCATTTCAGCCAACAACTTGTCGTAATCAGCGTCAGGATTTGCCATTTCAGCGCTGATTTCATCAAAGCGCGCAAGCATTGCAACAGTTTCGGCAACACCCTCTTTAACGTTATCGATAACATTTTTTGTCTCATCAAGAACTGGCTCTTGCAACAAAATTCCAACTGTGTAACCAGGAGTTAGGTATGCCTCACCATTTGATGGTTGCTGTAATCCAGCCATGATCTGCAAGACGGTGGACTTACCCGCACCGTTGGGGCCAACCACGCCAATCTTGGCGCCTGGATAAAACATGATCGTGACGTCATCAAGGATGACCTTGTCACCGTGCGCTTTACGCGCCTTCTTCATCGTATAAATGAACTCAGCCATGGGATGAAACCTTAGTGGTTCATGTCGGTAGACTTGGCATTCGACCCCTACAGGCGCCTGTAGCTCAGTCGGATAGAGCACCCGCCTTCTAAGCGGGTTGTCGCAGGTTCGATTCCTGCCAGGCGCGCATGGCTAATGAACAACCCAATCTGATCTGGATCGACTGCGAAATGACGGGGCTCTCTTTGGAAAAAGATGTCCTGGTCGAAATCGCTGTCCTTGTGACCGACTCTGATTTAAATGTAATCGGCGATGGAGTTGATGTCGTCATCAAAGCCACCCCAGAACAGCTTGCTGGCATGAATGAATTTGTCACACAGATGCACACCACTTCTGGATTGATTACTGAAATCCCTAATGGCATCTCGGTTCAAGAGGCTGAAGCAAAGGTCATTGCATATTTGGAAAGCGCATCGACGCAACCTGGAAAATCTCCACTGGCAGGAAATTCGGTCAGCGTTGATCGCTCATTCATTGCACGCGATATGCCGCTGCTTAATGATTACCTGCATTACCGAACTGTTGATGTTTCATCGATTAAAGAATTGGCTCGCCGCTGGTTTCCAAAGGCTTACTTCGGCGCTCCCACTAAAACAGGTAATCACAGAGCGCTCGGTGATATTCAAGATTCCATCGCAGAACTGGCCTACTATCGCCAGACTCTCTTTGTTTCCCCGCAAAACGAGGCTCCAAGCACTTCGGAATAACAGGTACACTTTGCATCACATGGTGGGCGTAGCTCAGCTGGTAGAGCACTCGGTTGTGGTCCGAGATGTCGCGGGTTCGAGCCCCGTCGCTCACCCCACATTATTTTGGTAAAGAAAGCAGACAACATGATCTTTGATGTGATCATCGAAATCCCAGCGGGATCTCGTAACAAGTACGAGGTTGATCATCTCACCGGCGAAATCCGATTAGATCGCATGCTCTTCACTTCAACGCGTTACCCATATGACTACGGCTATGTTAAAAATACCCTTTCACAAGATGGCGACCCGCTTGATGCATTAGTCATGTTGGATGAGCCAACTTTCCCTGGTTGCGTTGTTTCTTGCCGCGTTATTGGCATGCTTAATATGACCGATGAAGCTGGCGGAGATGACAAACTGCTCTGCGTTGCAGCCGGTGATGTTCGTAAGTCATACCTGCAGGATTTAAATGATGTACCTGCTTATGAATTATCAGAAATTAAGCACTTCTTTGAAGTCTACAAAACTCTTGAACCAGGTAAGTCTGTACAAGGTGGCGAGTGGGTTGGACATGACGAAGCTGAACTTGAAATCAACGCTTCATACCAGCGTTTCAAGGATGGGCACTAATTTTTCGGTAAAGCCTTTTCGGGACAGCTTTTCAGAATTCGAATCATCGCCTCTTTTTCTGGTGCGGTAAACCACAATTTGTATTTCAGTTTTACCGCTATTTGCCGAGAAACATAATCACATCGAAAACTCTTTTGCGGTGGTAACCACGTTGCCGCATCGCCGTCACCTTTTTGCGAATTCAATCTTCCTTTAACCGCCAGAAGATTCATCGGATCATTTGCAAAAGCGGTTCGCTCCTTTATGCTCAACTTAAAAGCACCGGTTTGCCAGGCATTGGATAGTGCAACTACATGGTCGATTTGGACTTCC
This sequence comes from uncultured Candidatus Planktophila sp., assembly GCA_964391815.1. Taxonomy (GTDB): domain Bacteria; phylum Actinomycetota; class Actinomycetes; order Nanopelagicales; family Nanopelagicaceae; genus Planktophila. Next base: position 6,118 of record CAYMNN010000034.1, on the reverse strand, counting down.
ATGCTGCTGGTGTTTCCTCGCACAAAATTAATCGTTTCGCCTGAAAATGGGTCGATCAAAGTTCCAGATTCAACAACGCATTCACGGGTCTTTTCCCTGAAAACTTCATTGGTTAAGTCGCGCTTCAAAATATCGTTGCGGGTATCGCAACCATTGCGATCAACATCAGCCCACGTTTGTCCGAATTGGGCACGCGTGTAACCAGTTTTGGCTGCACGCCCCTTGGTGACCTGCTGTTCGATTACCGACAGCGCGGTGGTAGCTGATTCAGCCTGTGCTGGAGTTATCCCCGCCACAAGAAGCCCCAAAACTAGGGCAATCCTGATTTCCAGAAGACTCATGAATTAAGTATGCGGGTGTCGGGAATGTGCGGCAAGGCGTGGGTTGCTGATAGGTTTCCCCCTGCATTCAAGCGTTTCCGGCGCCTGTTTGCATCGGGTGGTTAGCTCAGTTGGTAGAGCAGGTGACTCTTAATCACCGGGTCGGGGGTTCGAGTCCCTCACCACCCACTTACGACAGTAAGCCCGAGATCAGAACAATCTGCTAAATCTAGTAACCCTTAATTGTGATTACCTTGCTGTCCCCAAAAGGAATGACAGTATGGCGCGAGTCGAATCTAAGTTCGAGTACGGAGTTCCGACTAGTGATTGAGCGGAGCTTGAGACCGCATTTCTTCCCATCCAAGCATGCGAAGCGCCTTCGACAGTGATGTAGCGCATGCCAACATTAGTTGAGCACTTATTCCACTCATAAATTGTTATTTCTGAATTCCTAATATCTCGCGTCGCCTCTGGAGTCTTATTACATTTGTTAATGCTTGCAAAAACATCCAATGCAAATCGAGCAGATCTGAATGGCACACCTGCAATACCAGAACCTAAACCTCCCTCAATGGGAAAATTCTTATCCGCGGTCCCATGAATGTGAACCAGCTTCACTGGATTAACTGAGCCACAATTTTCCATTCCTAAACTGGCTGATTGAATTCCCACACCCTTGACTTGATCTGAGAGTTCGCATGCCAACTTGTAAGCCAGCATGCCACCATTCGAGTGCCCCATCGCAAATACGCGGGTTGGGTCAATTAAGTAGCTGTCCTTGATCAATTTTATGAGACTCGCCATAAACGCAACATCGTCGACGCCATTCCTTACAGCTGGACCACAACAGTCTCCGGCATTCCAAGTTTGAAAACCTGGTTGAGTCTCAGAAGCGTTGATTCCATTTGGATAAACGACATAAAATCCATTTGATTCCGCAAATTCACTTAGTCCAGAATTTGCCTCGAATTGCCGTGCGCTAGCTAAGCCACCATGAAATGCCAATACCAGAGGTGCTGGGATTTTTGAGTCAATCGATCCTGGTTTGAAAAAGCGATAAGTCCTAGTACGTCCGTCGCTAGTTTGTAGCACGAACTCTTCACTTCGAGATGTGTTTTGAATTGGATTTGAAACACCTGCGTAAAGATCAAGCTTGGGCCTGGTGGTTGGCGAAGCGTTGGTTTTGGTAACTACCTTGACTCCTTTATTCCAAACCAACTTATTGCCTGACTTAACACATGTATAAGTTTTGTTCTGATAAACAACTTTTTGGTTCAAAACTTTGCAGGTAGAGCCAGGAGTTATCTTCTGGGCAGAAAAGGCCGTGATAGGAATCAGGGTAAGGGTGAGGGCAACTAAGAGTCCTTTGGTAAGGCTCCCCTTGATTCGCATTCCAAAAGGGTAATGGGAGAATCAAGTCTTATGGGGGTTCGTGCGCTCAATTCTGGGGTCGGGGGTTCGAGTCCCTCACCACCCACTTACGAAAGTAAGCCCGAGATCAATACCCAGCACACTTTAAGTCGATTAGACGCGCAAACTCATTAAGTGCCAATTAGATTTAGACCTATGCCGCTGTGTCTTAACCCCCAATGCCAAAAGCGCATTGTCGCAAGCCTTGAGAGTTGTCCGTATTGCGGAGGAAAAGAGATTGGTCAGTTCAACTCTTACAGCAAGCAAGAGGCGCTGGAAGAAGAAATCACCATTGAGAACTTTCACAAGGTTGTTAAGAATTCACAGCCTTACATTGAAAGAACAATTGTTCCAAAGGGTGCAAAAGTTTCCTTTAAATCACAGTTAGCTGTGCGATTTCA
>CAYMNN010000034.1:0-3887 GCA_964391815.1 uncultured Candidatus Planktophila sp. | reverse complement strand
AGAATGTTCACCGCAATTGCCATGTCGTCTTTACTATTGATTGGCAGTTCAGGTGCAGCAGTTGCTGATGCTGCAAAGCCAGGTCAAAGCATGACTCATATGAAAACAGCTGCAGGAATTGCATCAACACTTGAAGCAGCAGGCGTAATTCTGTACGTACAAGGTGGCGCAACAGCTGCTGTAATTGGCGAATCACTAAGTGAGGCCACTAGCCAAGTTGTATTCCATATTCCGATAACAGCAAATAAGGCTGGCGTACAACATGTCGGAAGCAACATAATCTTCTTTAATACTGCAAACAATCAACATCTCACACTTCGAAATCCAGTTATCGATCTTGCAAAGGGTGTTGTGTCTGCAACGGTTCCTCAAGCAGGAAATGCAAAGGTTGATATTTTGACGATCACTAATGCATCAACAGCAAAGCCAAAGATCACCAATGATCGCAAGGCAAAGCTTCGTACAACTGCCTACACAGGAACTACCTTGGTGTTGGCTCCAGGAGTAGCAGCAACAATCGCAACTGTTCTAGGTCTGCCAGCTGGTTCATTGCCAGATGGTTTGGCTTTCGGGACAGCTGACGTTTCTCTTTATTCTAAATTGAAGTAAGGAATCCAGATGGAGCCAATCTCGCGTCGTTCTCTTTTTGCAGGTGTGTGCGCAGTTGTTGCATTAGGTGCAAGTGAAGTACCTGCTGCGGCAAATACTGCAGTAAAGAAACTTCCTGGTGGCAAACTTTCAGTTACGCTGAAAAACTTGCCGGCACTTTCTGCTGTAGGAGGAGCGACGCGGATTGGTTCTGTCAAAGGTGTCCCTGTCGGAATTGCTCGAATAGGGACAAACAAATACACCGCATTTAGTCTGCGTTGTCCGCATCAGGGAATTACAGTTTCTAAGACTGAAAACGGATGGATGTGCAACGCTCATAACTCTGAATTTGAGTCTGACGGAGACTTAGTTCTAGGGCCAGCCACAACAGGTTTAACGAAGGTTCCAATCAAAGTCAGCCGTGGAATCGCAACAATTGGTTGATACAAAGATAGGCTCATGAGATGAAAAAGCTCTTTCTTGTATTGTTTTCGATTCTGCTCTTAACTGGGTGTGCAACAACTCCTGAAGCTAATTCAGAATTCAGTGCTGCAGATCTGAAGTTTGCCGAAGAAATGATCCCCCACCATGAACAAGCAATATTGATGTCTGACATTGCCCTGACAAATTCAACTAGTGATGAAGTACTTGCTTTAGCTCGAGATATCAAAGCAGCCCAAGCACCAGAAATCGAATTGATGGGAAGTTGGACAGGAGTCAATGCTTCGACTCATATGGGGCACATGATGGATGGAATGTTGAGTGAAGAAGAGATTCAAAAATTGCGTGACTCTGAAGGTGCAGCATTTGATCGCCTATTTCTTGAAGGAATGATCAAGCATCATCAAGGCGCCGTAAAAATGGCGCAAAAGGTATTGGATTCAACAAACGCCGAAGTAGCAGCACTTGCCGCAGCGATTATCGAAGCTCAAGAAAAAGAGATCGCATTTATGCAGGAGCTCATTAAGTTCTACTAGACTTACCGCATGCTTGGTGGAATCAATAACGGACTCTTTCTGCAATCCTTTGGTGGGTTTGCAGGGTTAGCGCTATTAATTCTTGTCCTTAAATGGGGATTTTCATCCAACCGGCGCATGATTATCACCCCAATAAAGGCTGGCAAGAAAGATCAATACGGATTACTAAGGCCATTGCAAACTCCTAGTAACTACATCGAAGCTCAGATGAGTTTGCAAAAGCTAACCGATGCCAACATCAAAGCCACACTGACACAGACCTTGGATGGACCGCAGTTGATGGTTTTTGAAAAGGACTTAAAGATTGCTGCAGCTGTACTAGCTCAGTAATTCAGCTAGCAGTGCTTCTACTCGGCCCTTTATCTCATCTCTAATAACGCGAACTGATTCAATTCCTTGTCCTGCAGGATCATCTAGAACCCAATCTTCGTAACGCTTTCCAGGGTAAAACGGACAGACATCTCCGCACCCCATCGTGATTACTGCATCTGATTCTTGAACTGCCTCAGTTGTCAAAACTTTTGGCACGTTATTTGCGATATCAATTCCAACTTCGGCCATTGCTTCTACTGCAATTGGATTGATTGAATCCTTTGGTGCACTACCAGCAGAAAGTACTTCCACGCGGCCCTGTCCAAGTTCGCGCATAAAGCCTGCCGCCATTTGTGAACGGCCTGCATTATGAACACAAACAAAGAGAACGGTTGGTTTATTTGTCATTTGTCAGCGCTTTCACTAGGCCCAGGCCAATGATGGCTCCGAGAATTTGAGCTGCAATAAATTTTGGCGCACATTCGGGAGCAATTCCAGCAAATGAGTCACTAAAAGTTCTACCGATTGTCACTGCAGGGTTTGCAAAAGATGTTGAACTTGTGAAGAAGTACGCACTGCCGATCCACGCGGCAACGGCTGCCGGAATCACAGTGAGGTTCTTTTGATTTACCAAAAGGTTGATTACAAGGATTAAACCTGCGGTTGCAACTATTTCAGCCAAGTAAAGGTTGCTACCGGAGCGAAGCTTGGTTGCAGTTTGAATCACCGCTTGGTCAAACATGGCATTAGCAAGGAATGCACCAGTTATTGCACCTGCTGTTTGAACAACTGCGTACTGAAGAAATTGAATGAATGAGCTTTTGCCTTGAATCAAATCAACGAGAGTTACAACTGGGTTGAAATGTGCACCGCTAATTGGAGCAAAGATAAGAATTAAGACCGCTAATCCAAAAACTGTGGCAATTGTGTTGATAAGAAGCTGTAGACCAACATCTTGGGTTAACTCGGTGGCCATGATTCCTGAGCCAACAACGATTGCTACTAGAAGTGCGGTGCCTAGGAATTCAGCCAAGATCTTTCTCATGAGATGAGGTTACTCATCACTTGGTTAATACAGGGTGAACGCTAGGTTATTTCTGCTAAAGCAAAACCCCACCAGCCAAATTGGCCGATGGGGTTCTGTTTAAGGCTTGTTATGAAACAGCGATGATGTCTACTACGAAGATCAATGTCTCATTTGGTCCGATTGGCCCTGATCCATTTGGACCGTATCCCTTGTCTGCTGGAATAACGAGCAAACGACGTCCGCCAACCTTGGCACCTGGCAAACCTTCCTGCCATCCAGCGATTACACCAGATAGTGGGAATGTTGCTGGCTGTCCGCCATCCCATGAAGATTCGATCAATGCACCGTTAGACCATGTCATCAATGTGTAATGAACTGTCAAAGTTGATGTTGGAAGAATTTCTGTTCCGGTTCCAACAATTAGATCTTGTGTCTGCAAAGTTGTTGGAGGCGTTCCTGTTGGAGCTGTAATTGTTGGTGCTTCACCAGCGTTACCTGTTACGACTGGAAATCCTGCTGCTGATTCTGACACTGTGTCATCTCCTCCGAGTGTTGTAAATGATGCAAATCCAATTGCTAATACGGCAAGAACCGCAAATATCTTCAATAGGGTTTTCTTTGGCATGGTTCTCCTTGTTATTCGATTTCGCCGATTAATTTAAACTCGCCATCACCGATCTGGCCCTGTGAGCGGTAAAGCTCTAACTTGGCACGAGTATCGGCAATATCAAGGTTGCGCATTGTTAATTGGCCAATGCGATCTACTGGGCCAAATGCAGCGTTTTCTGTGCGCTCCATTGAAAGCTTTTCAGGGTGGTAACTAAGTCCTGGACCAGTTGTATTGATGATCGAATAATCATCGCCGCGGCGCATACGAATAGTTACTTCACCAGTAACTGCAGATGCAACCCAACGCATGAGTGATTCACGAAGCATCAATGCTTGTGGATCAAACCAGCGACCTTCATACAAAAGGCGACCTA
>CAYMNN010000033.1:0-8535 GCA_964391815.1 uncultured Candidatus Planktophila sp. | reverse complement strand
CACCGAGGTTGTTGGTAAGAACTCCACCTTCACCACGAACAGATTCAGTTACCAAAATTCCGCGAACAGATGGTGGCCACACCATTCCTGTTGGGTGGAACTGCAAGAACTCCATATCAACAAGGTTTGCACCGGCCTTTAATGCAAGTGCATGTCCGTCGCCAGTACCTTCCCATGAATTCGAAGTAATCTTGAAAGTTTTTCCAACTCCACCAGTTGCAATAACAACTGCAGGTGCTTCAAACAAAACTTCTTCGCCGCTTTCGCGCCAGTAACCATACGCTCCTGCAACCTTGCCACCCTCTTTAAGAATGTCAGTGATTGTTAGCTCTGCGAAAACTTTAATTCCGCTTTCCATGTCGCCAGTTTCGCGGCCATCTTTTTGTTGCAACGCAACAATCTTCTGCTGCATTGTGCGAATAAGTTCTAGACCTGTGCGGTCACCAACGTGTGCAAGACGTGGATATTCGTGTCCACCGAAGTTACGTTGTGAAATCTTTCCTTCTTTGGTGCGATCAAACAATGCGCCCCAAGTTTCTAGTTCCCAGATGCGATCTGGTGATTCCTTGGCATGTAGTTCTGCCATGCGGTAGTGATTGAGGAACTTTCCTCCACGCATGGTGTCGCGGAAGTGGACCATCCAAGAATCTTTGTCATTGACGTTACCCATTGATGCTGCGGCGCCACCTTCAGCCATAACGGTGTGGGCCTTACCAAATAGGGATTTACAGATGATTGCTACACGCAGACCTGATTCGCGAGCTTCTACAGCTGCACGTAATCCAGCGCCACCGGCACCAATTACCAGGACATCGTATTTATGGCGTTCTAGTGTCATAGTCGATTTTCCTTTTAGAAGAAGTAGAAGTTGGTCCATGCGCCAGATGCAACTTGGCGAACATAGATATCGGCGAATGCAACAGCTGCAAGTGAGAACCACGCAAAACGTTGGTGTGAGTGGTTAAGCACTGATACCCAAGACCACAACTTGTAACGAACTGGGTGCTTTGAGAAATTCTTTAGTCGACCACCGATTGTGTGGCGGCATGAGTGGCATGACAATGAATACAGCCACAACATCGCAGCACTAAGAGTCAACACAAGTGAACCAACACTCATGTGGCCCCATTCGCCTGCGGCATTTCTGTAAGAAATCACTGCGTCATAAGTCAGGATGATGTTAAGAACCAAACCTGCATAGAAGAAGTAGCGGTGTGAGTTCTGAATAATTAATGGGAAACGTGTTTCACCTGTGTATGTCTTATGTGGTTCTGCAACTGCACATGCTGGTGGTGACATCCAGAATGAGCGGTAGTAAGACTTGCGGTAGTAGTAACAAGTCATACGGAAACCAAGTGGGAAGATCAAAATGATGAGCGCTGGCGATAAAGCAAAGTTAAAGATCTGTGAACTAACTGGTGTGAAGTTAGCGATTGTTGCACCTGGATCACAACTGTCAGATAAACATGGTGAATAGAAAGGAGAGATTAGGTGGCTATCTTTTACAAAGTAATACTTGTTTTCGAATGCGCGGAAGGTCGCGTAGATAACGAAAGATATAAGTACGCTAAAAGTTAGAAGTGGTTCTAACCACCACTTGTCTGTGCGAAGTGTGCGCTCTTTAATCTTGGCGCGCGTTGGTGAAAAAACACCTGACATTGACGACTCCCCTAATAGCTTGTTCAAAAGGAACTGCGAAACAACTGGGATAAGTGTCCTCTTATGGCCTAAAAGTGGCTAGATGTAGCTGCGCCTAGAAGGTATGAACTCAGCCACAAAAGATAGGAATCCTCTGGCTAAGAAAAATGGCGGAGGGCGTGGGATTTGAACCCACGAAACTTTCGTTTGCCGGTTTTCAAGACCGGTGCACTCGGCCGCTATGCGAGCCCTCCGTGGGAGAGATTACCCGAATATCGCTCAGGCTAAAAATCGAGCCGTAGTTTAGGCGGGCAAATCCAAGAGCTGTTCGATGATCTTTGCGACGCCGTCGTCTGTACACGGTTCTGCGATTGCGGTGGCAAAAGTTGGAGCCGCTGGATGTCCATCTGACATTGCATAGGAACGTGATGCCCATTGCAGCATTGAAAAATCATTGGGGTTGTCGCCAAAAGAGACGCAATCATCGGCGGTTAAGCCAAGACGTCCTGCCATCATCGCCAATGTTGCACCCTTTGAAACATTAAGGGCAGAGATTTCAATTAAGGAATCTCGTGAAGTTGAATGTGTGACGGTTACAAGATCATGTAATTCGCGATGAGCAACTTCGACCATTTCATCTGATGTGAATTCGTGATTGCTACATCTTCCTAAAATCTTTAACGCTGGCCGGTTAATAACATCTTCAATTCTGTCTGTGCCCACATTATCTAAACCAATATCCCATTTAGGAATATATGCAATTTCTCGGTGGTAATGATCATTAGATTCAACCGCAAATGACATTTCAGGCATTGCAATTCTCATCCGTCTTACAACTTCTAATTGATCTTCGATTGAGATCATCCACTCTTCTAAAACCTTGTCATTCATCAAGTCATACAACATCGCACCGTTACAACAAATTGCTTCACCGAAACCAAAAGCTTCGCGGATTTCACCCATCCAACGTGGCGGACGCCCGGTTACAAAGAAAACATGGACACCCATATCTTTGGCACGAGTAAAAGCATCAATAGTTCTTTGGGTAATTACACCTTTGTGCGAAACAATCGTGCCGTCTAGATCGGTTGCAATTAATTTAGGACGCTGGCTCACACCAACTCAAATCTTTTTGTCCCTAAGAAAGGTTGTAGCGCTGCAGGAACGTTGACTGAACCATCTGCATTTTGGTGATTTTCTAGAATCGCAACAATCATGCGTGGGATGGCAACTAATGTGCCGTTTAATGTGGCAACTGCTTTCGTTCCATCGGCATCCTTGAAGCGAATATTTAAGCGGCGTGCCTGAAATTCGGTGCAGTTAGAGGTACTAGTAACTTCGCGGTAAGCCTCTTGTGTAGGAATCCACGCTTCGATATCAAACTTACGGTTTGCACTTGATCCAAGATCACCTGATGCAACATCAATGACTCGGTATGGGATTTCCATTGCATCCAGAAAATCCTTTTCCCACTGCAGTAAACGCTTGTGTTCTTCTTTAGCTTGATCTGGATGGCAAAATGAAAACATTTCGACTTTATCAAATTGGTGAACACGAATGATTCCGCGCGTATCTTTTCCATATGTTCCAGCTTCGCGGCGGAAACATGATGAATAACCGGCATAACGAATTGGAAGTTTGTCGGCAGGTAACACTTCATCCATGTGCATTGCAGCTAGTGGAACTTCTGATGTACCAACTAAGTACACATCATCTTTTTCAAGGTGATAAACATTTTCTGCAGCTTGACCAAGGAAACCAGTTCCTTCCATCGCAGCAGGGTTTACAAGTACCGGTGGAATTACTGGAGTAAATCCAGCTTTCAATGCAGATGAAATTGCGTAATTAACCAAAGCAAATTCCAGCATTGCGCCAACGCCAGTTAAATAATATGAACGAGATCCTGCAACCTTTGCACCGCGTTCGGTATCAATTGCACCTAACAATTTGCCAAGTTCTACGTGATCTTTTGGTTGGAAATCAAATGTGCGAGGCGTACCGACATGTTCGATAACTACAAAATCAGCTTCTCCGCCAAGTGGTGCGGCTGGATCCAAAATGTTTGAAAGTTGCATAATCAACTGCTTGCTTTGTTCTTCAATTTCGGCACGCTTTGAATCTGCTTCTTTTACCTTTGCAGCAAGCTCCTTCGCATTTTCTAATAGTGCCGCTTTTTCATCACCTTTTGCCGCACCAACTGATTTAGATAAAAGGTTTTGTTCTGCGCGTAAAGTTTCAAATTTTTCAATCGCTGCTCTGCGAATTTCATCAATTGCGATTACTTTGTCAACGATCGATGCATCTTCACCGCGGCCCGTTTGAGACGCACGGACTGCGTCTGGGTTTTCGCGCAAAAACTTAATGTCGATCATTTGCCGGCCTTTTCTCGTGGGTATGAGCCAAGGAATCGGATGTCTTCGCAGATTGCTCGAAGGCTTTCTACTGCCTCCTTCACGGGTGTATCTGCAATGTGACCCTCGGCGTCAATAATGAAATGGTAATGGCCAAGTTCAAGTCCGGTTGGACGTGATTGAATAAAAGTTAAGTTGACGTCGCGCTTAGCGAATTCCGTCAAAATATCGAGCAGTGCACCCGCGTGATCCATAGCGATAAAGACTGCAAGCGAGGTGCGATCCCACCCTGTGTTCTTTGGGACAGTGCCGGGTTTTGAAACCAAAATAAAGCGTGTGATTGCTCCGGCGTTGTCGCCAATGTTGTCTGCAATAACGCGAAGTCCGTAGTGAGCTGCTGCTACTGGTGCGGCAATTGCTGCATCAAATTCACCACGTGAAATCGCTTCTGCTGCGGCCGCAGTTGATGCAGTAGCAATCAATTCTGCATCTGGGTAATGCGTTGCTACATAGTTACGGCACTGCGCTTCGGCATGTGGATGCGTTGCAATTCGCAAAATTTCTTTCTCATCGCCTTTAATCATTAAAGCAAAAGAAACTGGCAAAGTTACTTCGCCAACAATTGTTAGTGGTTCACCCGTTGCTAGTTCATCAAGTGTGCGCGCAACAACACCTTCGACTGAATTTTCAATGGGGACTAAAGCAAAATGGGCTTTTCCTAAGCGCACTGCATCTAGGGCTGCAGTGACATTGGCGTAAGGCATTAGACGATCATTTGAAGAAGTGATCTTTTTAAGAGCCGCCTCTGTAAATGTTCCCTTAGGACCGAGATAGGCGTATGTACTCACTTGCTAATTGTACCCGAGTACTGACCTCGCATATGACGGGGTATTGGTGATCAAGACATCCACACCGTTATCAGCGCAATAACGCATATCGTCGGCACTATCAACGGTCCATACGAACAGTTTGCGTGGATCTTGAATTAACTGTGGCTTTTTTCTAAAAGCATTTATCCCGGGCCCTATAGCGTGGGCTGAAGTAAATCGTCGCATTGCAAATGAAAACTTGTCATTGAGTAAAGCCACTGTTTGTTGATCAGGATCTATTTTTCGAATGTTTTCTAAAGCTAGCCAAGAAAATGACATAACTGAAATTTGAGCAACAGGTTTTTCTTGGTGCAGCAATTGCATAACTTTCTTTTCAACCGCGCTGCCAGTAGGAACTGGGTGTTTGGTTTCAATTGCTAACTCTTTTTTATTGTCTCTGGCCAAAATCAATAGCTCTTCTAGAGTCATGATGTGCGGATACACCCTTTTGATTTCAGCAAAATCTGAATCAGCAATTCGCGCCGAATAACCAGCGATGCGTTCCATGTCGGGGTCGTGCCAAAGCACTAACTGATTGTCCTTAGTTAAACGAACATCGCATTCAAAACCATCTGCCCCTTCATCAATTGCAGCTTTATAGGCAGCCACAGTTAACTCGGGATACTGCTTCGAGGATCCGCGGTGGGCGTAAATCTTCACCTTTGAAGGTTACACCGTTACTCTTAGAACTATGAGCGCACACTTTTTTGAAACATCTGCGCGCTCTGCTGTCGGTTTAGTACGCCAGGGCAACGAAGACTCTGGTCTTGTTTCACCACAATTAATTGCAGTGGCAGATGGAATGGGTGGCCATGCTGCTGGCGAAGTTGCTTCTCGAATTGCTGTCGAGGTTTTGCAATCGTTGGTTCCGGCTTTAGTTTCGGTAGAAGTAGATAACGATTCGGTTGAAGATCTTTTGATGCATTCGTTGCACAGTATTGATTCAGAAATTTCTCTTGTTACCGATGAAGAAATTGAAAAACGCGGCATGGGTACAACTTTGACCGCCTTGTTGATCCGCGATAAATACATTTCTTTGCTTCATGTTGGTGATTCCCGGTGCTATCGCTTGCGCGGAAACACATTAGAACAATTAAGTAATGATCACACTGTTATTCAAGAACTCTTGGATCAGGGTGCTATTTCACAAGCTGAAGCCGCTGAACATCCTCAGCGTTCGATGTTGACTCAAGCTTTGCGTGGCGACGGTGACGTGACTCCTGTTTTGCAAATGTACGAGATTAAAAAGGGCGATAGATATCTGCTGTGTTCAGATGGTTTATCAGGTGTTTTAACGGAAAAAGAGATCAAGATAGGTTTAAAGAAATCTGATAAAGATGAGGCAGCTAAGTTTTTAGTTGATGCAACATATGTCAATGGCGCACCTGATAATGTCACAGTACTTATCGCTGATATTTCAGATGAAGCGAAAACGACAACATCACTGATCGGAGCAGCACATGATTAATTCGCTGCTTGGTGGTCGTTATAAATTAGGTGAAATGATCGGCACTGGCGGTATGGCCGATGTTTATGTCGCCGAAGATACGCGTTTGGCGCGACAAGTTGCAGTCAAGGTTTTGCGCAGCGACTTAGCGCGTGATCCATCTTTTGTTGCGCGTTTTCGTAAAGAAGCGCTAGCTGCGGCGGCACTTAATCACCCAGGAATTGTTGCGGTTTATGATTCTGGCGAAGAACCTGCGCCATACATTGTTATGGAATTGATTTCAGGTCACACGCTTCGAGAATTAATTCATAAGGGTGAACGGGTTCCATTAAAGCGCGCACTTGAAATCGGTGAAGGAATTCTTGCTGCCCTTGAGTATTCACATCAAAGTGGAATTGTTCACCGCGATATCAAACCTGCAAACATCATGATCACTGATAATGGTGATGTAAAGGTGATGGATTTTGGTATCGCTCGCGCTTTAGCTGATTTGGGTGCAACTCTGACCAGTACATGGAATGTAGTTGGAACTGCGCAGTATTTATCTCCTGAACAAGCACTTGGTGAAGTTGCAGATTTGCGAAGTGATATTTATTCAACTGGTTGTCTTTTGTATGAAGTATTAACAGGTAAACCACCCTTTACTGGCGAAACACCGGTATCTATCGCCTATCAACATGTATCAGGTGTTTTAGTTACTCCAAGTTCGATAGTTCCTGAACTTCCGGCAGGTATCGACACTTTGTTAACGGTTGCTTTAGCTAAAAACCCTGATGACCGTTACCAGTCAGCCGGATTGATGTTGGATGATTTGTACAAAATTAAAACTGGTGAAGTTGTAACAACTAAAGTTGCTAAGCCACCGGTTTCTCGGCGCAAATTGTTGATAGGGGCTATCAGCACGATTGCAGCGGGAGCTTTGCTTGTTGCAGGCGTATTCCTTACTCGCCCTGATACTGATACTTCTAACCTGCCGCAATTGCCAAATGTTGTTGGTTTAACCCAAGCAGAAGCACAAGCTTTATTGGGTGATTACGTTGTGACAATTACCAGAGCTTACGATGGAAGAATTCCGAAAGACAGAGTCGCTAGCCAAGCACCATTAGCAACAACGCGCGCTCAAAAGGGTTCTGGTGTTGTCTTAGTTATTTCAGATGGTCCAGGCAATAGTGAAGTACCAATTGATTTAGTCGGTATGTCTTTGTTGGATGCACGAAGTGCGCTTACATCTGTTGGATTAGTTGTTGCATCAACTGAAGCTGTTCCATCAGATCAACCACAAGGAACTGTTCTAAAGGTGACTCCAGAACCAGGTTCAACAATTACCGCAGGTAGTGGTGTTGTTCTACAAATTGCAAGCGGAGAAGTAAGTGTTCCATCACTGATAGGAATTGAAGCTCTGCAAGCCAAAACAATTTTGGTACAAGCAGGTTTCTTGGTTCGTGAAGTCGAAGGCTTTGATGCTAATCAGCCGATTGGTGTTGTTATTCGTCAAGCACCAGATGGTGGAACAACGCAAACTATTGGTAAATCAGTAACAATTACAATTAATAAAACGCCGTAATTTAACGGTGAACTACGGGCGATAAGCCAACTGCTTTTTCGCGAGCGCCTTTATCTCCACACATCACTAACCAATTTGCAAGCATCTGATGTCCATGCTCGGTTAAAACAGATTCTGGATGAAACTGCACTCCCTGAATCGGAAGTGTTGTGTGTTCCATTGACATCACTAATCCTGAATCAGTTGTTCCAGTGACATTTAAAGTATCTGGAACTGAATCTTTTTCAACACATAAAGAGTGATAACGAGTTGCAGTAAATGGTGATGGAAGATCGGCAAGAACACCTTCTTGTTTGTGATACACCAAAGAAGTTTTTCCGTGCAGAAGTTCTGGTGCGCGGGAAACCGTTGCACCAAATGCAACACCGATAGCTTGATGACCTAGGCAAACGCCAAATAATGGAATGGAATGCTGGGCGCAGTATTTGATCATCTCAACTGAGATGCCGGCTTTCTCTGGGGTTCCAGGTCCAGGAGAAATAAGGACGCCGTCGTACTGAGAGGCTTCCTCGGCGGCAACCGCGTCATTTCGAACCACGGTGCATTCAGCGCCTAATTGCTGCAGGTATTGCACCAAGTTAAAGACGAAAGAGTCGTAGTTGTCGACGACAAGAATCTTGGTGGCCATAGGAGCATTGTGTCTCATGGTGTATCTTTCGCGTATGC
>CAYMNN010000032.1:0-8569 GCA_964391815.1 uncultured Candidatus Planktophila sp. | reverse complement strand
TTTGATCGCCAGATTGCAGTTGATCGTCCAGATCTAAAGGGACGCGAAGCAATTTTGCAGGTTCACGCGAAAGGTAAGCCATTAAGTGATGAAGTAAAGCTAGTTGATTACGCACGTCGTACGCCTGGCTTTACTGGTGCGGACCTTTCCAATGTTCTTAATGAAGCCGCACTTCTTTCAGCCCGAGATAACAAGGCGACTATCGGCAATATCGAATTAGATGAAGCGATCGATCGCGTGATGGCTGGTCCTCAACGTAAATCCCGTTTGATGAATGATGAAGAGCGTCGAGTCACTGCTTATCACGAAGCAGGTCATGCATTAGTTGCGCATGCATTGCCACATACCGATCCTGTTCACAAAGTTACGATCATGCCTCGTGGACGCGCGCTTGGTTACACCATGGTTTTGCCGGATGAAGATAAGTATTCAACTACGCGCAATCAATTACTTGATCAATTAGCGTATTCATTAGGTGGACGCGCAGCTGAAGAATTGATTTTCCATGATCCTTCAACGGGTGCATCAAATGACATTGAAAAGGCAACCGCACTTGCTCGTGCAATGGTGACTCAATATGGAATGACTGAATCAATTGGTGCAATCAAACTTGGAGGTGGTTCTACTGAACCATTCTTAGGTCGCGATTATGGACATCAACGTGATTACAGCGAAAACATTGCAGCAGTTGTTGATCGCGAGATTCGCACCTTGATTGAAAATGCCCACCAAGAAGCGTTTGATATTTTGGTCGCTAACCGCAAGATTCTTGATGAAATGGTTATTGAACTTCTTGAAAAGGAAACGCTCAATAAAGATGAGATCGCTCAGATTTTTAAGAAGGTTAAGTTAGTTACTAAGCGTCCTGCCTGGACGGGTTCAGCAACTCGCATTCCTTCGGAACAACCACCGGTTGATATCCCAGAGCGCTTAGTTGTAGAAACACCTGTCGAAGAAAAGAAGAAGCCGGCTCGACGTAAGAAGGCCGCAAGTGACGGTAAATAAAGTCACCGTAACCGATGGTCGCGCTTCTGGTCCTTACGATCAGGAACGTGCGGAAAAAGCTGTCCGCGAACTGCTTTTGGCGCTTGGTGAAGATCCAGATCGCGAAGGTTTAAAAGAAACTCCTGCACGTGTTGCACGTGCCATGAAAGAAAACTTCGAAGGCTTGTGGCAATCACCGGAAGATGTTTTAACAACAACTTTTGATATTGGACACGAAGAACTTGTCATTGTCCGCGATATCGAAGTGTTTTCCCACTGCGAACATCATCTAACGCCTTTTCATGGTGTTGCACACATTGGCTATATTCCTCGCGGAAAGATCACTGGCCTTTCAAAGCTCGCGCGCTTAGTAGATATGTATGCAAAGCGTCCTCAGGTTCAGGAGCGATTAACTACCCAGATTGCAGATGCCATGGTCAATATTTTGGATCCGCTGGGAGTAATCGTAATTATTGATTGTGAACACTTATGCATGTCAATGCGCGGAGTTAAGAAATCACATGCACGAACAACCACATCCGCAGTCCGCGGAGCGCTCACAAACCCTGCTACACGCGCAGAAGCAATCTCACTAATCACTAAGAGCTAATCACATGTTAGTGATGGGCATTTTGAATGTAACACCTGATTCATTTGCCGATGGTGGAAGACATCATGAATTCGATGCAGCTGTTAATCGTGGATTAGAAATGATTGCAGAAGGCGTAGACATCATCGATATTGGTGGCGAATCAACTCGCCCAGGTGCCGATCGAGTTAGCGAAGAAGAAGAGATTGCAAGAGTGATTCCAGTAGTTACTGAATTAGCAAAACATGCAGTCACGATAAGTATCGATACGATGCGAGCAACCACAGCAGAGGCTGCAATTAAAGCTGGTGCATCAATCATTAATGATGTCAGTGGGGGATTATCTGATCCAGAAATGCTACAAACAGCTGCTCGTTTGCAGGTTCCATATATTGCTATGCACTGGCGCGGAGCCTCAAAAGATATGAATTCCAGGGCTATTTATGGCGATGTAGTTAATGATGTGCTGGCAGAACTCAATGAGCGCATAGAAGCTGCGCTGGATGCAGGAATTGCCAAAGATAAGTTGATCATCGATCCAGGTATTGGGTTTGCAAAGGATGCCGAACACAATTGGGCGATTATTGATTCAATTGACCGCTTTGTTGCCCTAGGTTATCCAGTCCTTGTTGGAGCATCTCGCAAAAGATTCTTAGGTGGAGACTCACCGGATGAAAGAGAAGCCGCGACTATCCAACTTACTAAACGACTTGGCGCAACTGGCGTATGGGCGGTTAGAGTTCACAGCGTGAAACCACATAAGAAGGTGCTCAGCTCATGAAGGATCACATTGTTTTGACCGGAATTCATGGTTTTGGGTACCACGGCGTCTTTGATCACGAACGCAAAGAAGGACAAGATTTTTTTGTGGATTTAACACTAAGTGTTGATTTAACCAAGCCTTCTAATTCGGATGCGATTGAAGATACCGTCAATTATGCAGAGATCACCGATTTAGTAGTTGAAGAAATTACGAGCAATCCAGTAAATCTAATTGAAAAATTAGCCGGAAGAATTGCAGAACGAGTTCTAAATCAGCACCTTAAAGTGCAGGCAGTGACTGTCACAGTTCATAAGCCACAAGCACCGGTTGCGGCGCAACTAAAAGATATCGCTGTAGTTGTAACTCGTGCACGATGAAAGCGGTAATTGCATTAGGTGCCAATCTGGGCAACCCACAGGAGAATTTAGATTTGGCCATTGCGCTTTTGCGTGAGGCAACTGATGTAGAAAAAGTCTCTACTTACTATGCAACAGCGCCAGTGGGTGGACCGGAACAACCTGATTATTTAAATGCTGTCTGCATAATTGATAGCCAATTACCTGCGATGGATTTACTGTCATTGCTTCATGGCATTGAAAAAAGCTTGGGCCGCGAAAGAATCGTTCATTGGGGCCCACGGACAATTGATCTAGATTTGATTCAGTATGGTGGCTTGCTCAGCAAGGCTGATGAATTACAACTTCCACACCCTCGAGCACATGAGCGTCGTTTTGTTTTGCAGCCATGGTTTGAAATTGAGCCTGATGCAATCCTGCTTACACACGGACCAATAAAAGAACTTTTGGAGCAACTGCCTGCTTAGGGCTAAACTTTGCAACATCTCGCCCGGTACCCCGAAAGGACTGGAGCCACTGAAATGACTGTATTAGTGCCAACCATGGGCGCCTTGCACAAAGGCCACCAAGCGTTGATTAAGCGTGCTCGCACTTTAGATAAAGATGTCATTGTCAGTATCTTTGTAAATCCATTGCAATTTGAAAACAAAGAGGATTTAGAAAAATATCCAAGAACTCCGCAACGAGATATTGAAATCGCAACAATTGCAGGAGCCAACGAGGTTTGGTTTCCTGAATACGAAGATTTGTATCCAGAAGGCTTCAAGGTTCTAAGCGCAGGGGATTTGGGAAATAAGTTTGAAGGTGCGTCCCGACCTGGTCATTTTGATGGTGTTGTTACTGTCGTAGATCGTTTGTTTGCAATTGCTAAGCCAGATAAAGCGGTGTTTGGTGAGAAAGATTTCCAGCAATTAACAATCATTAAAGCCATGAAGAGCAAAGTTGAAATTGTTGCCGTGCCTACTGTTAGAGAATTTGATGGCTTAGCGCTGTCATCGCGCAATGTTCGTTTAAGCGAAACCGGAAGAGTAACGGCACTGGTTATTCACCGCGCACTAGCGGCAGCAAAGCTTGCCCCTACTGTCGAAATTGCCCAAGAGGTTCTTAATTCAACTTTGGCCACAGAGCCAGGTTTTGAGAAAGATTACGCAACAATTATTGATGAGCGAGATTTTTCACTTGCACACGAAGGTACCGAAAACCGCAGAGCAATCATTGCTGGGTGGGTTGAAGGCGTTCGTTTATTAGACAATATGCCGATGGTAGGGAGATAGCAATGTTGCTAACAGTTGATGTTGGAAACACGAACACAGTACTTGGAATCTTTGATGACAAGGAAATGATTAGATCCTGGCGTGTAAAGACTGACCCGCGCAGTACAGCTGATGAATTGTGGCTGCAGTACCGCGCATTAATTGATGATTACAACTTAACTGGTTTATCTGTGTGTTCCACAGTTCCTGCAACTTTGCGCGAACTACGAACAATGATTGCGGATTATTTCTCTGATATTCGAGTAACAATCGTTGAACCTGGAATCAAAACAGGAGTTCCGCTCTTGGTTGATAACCCAAAGGAAATTGGGGCAGATCGAATTGTGAATACGTTGGCAGCGCACACTTTGTTTGGCGGACCGGCAATTGTTGTGGATTTTGGTACATCGACCAACCTTGATGTGGTTTCGCCAAAGGGCGAATTTCTAGGTGGCGCACTTGCACCCGGAATTGAAATTTCAGTAGATGCATTGGCATCACGTGCGGCGCAGCTTCGCAAGGTCGAATTAATTAGACCTAAAAATGTAATTGGTAAAAATACGGTTGAAGCTCTTCAATCTGGAACCATCTATGGATTTGCTGGTCAGGTCGATGGATTAGTGGATCGAATTACTGCCGAACTTGTGGATTCTTATTCGCAAAAGCCAACGGTGATTGCGACCGGTGGTTTGGCCCCGTTAATTATTGGCGTTTCAGAAACAATCGACCATCACGAGCCAGATTTGACGCTCATTGGGCTTCGCTTAATTCACGAACGAAATGCCTAACTCGGTAGACTGCGCGTCCTATGAGTACAGAAAATTTGCCTACGGAAGAGGATCTGCCTGAGCAGCTCCGCATTCGACGTGAAAAGCGCGCAGCTTTATTGGCGCGCAACGTTGAGCCTTATCCAGTCTCTGTACCTCGCACTAAATCACTCAAAGAGATTCGCGATAAATACGTCGGGTTAGAAATCGATGTGGCAACCGGTGACATTGAATCCCTTACGGGTCGAATCATTTTCAAGCGTGATACTGGAAAGCTGTGTTTTGCAACTTTGCGTGAAGGTGACGGAACCGAGCTTCAGGCAATGTTGTCTTTGGATAAAGTCGGACAAGAAACCCTTGATTCTTGGAAATCAGATATTGATTTAGGTGACATTGTTTCAATCACTGGCGAGATCATTACATCTAAGCGCGGTGAACTTTCTATTTTGGCAAATACCTGGACTTTGGCTGCAAAGTCTTTGCGTCCTTTGCCAAATGATCACAAACCAATGTCTGAAGAAACTCGCGTTCGTATGCGTTATGTAGATTTAATTGTTCGCCCCGAAGCTCGCAGCAATGCACGCTTGCGTCCTGCAGTTATGAAATCTCTTCGCGATACTTTCGATAAAGCAAACTTTATTGAGGTCGAAACTCCAATGCTTCAGGTAATGCATGGCGGAGCAGCGGCACGACCATTTAAATCTTTTTCTAATGCTTACGACATGGATCTGTACCTGCGAATTGCGCCAGAGCTATTCTTAAAGCGCTGTGTAGTTGGCGGAATCGAACGCGTTTTCGAAATTAACCGTAACTTCCGTAATGAAGGTGCAGACTCCTCGCATAGCCCTGAGTTTGCAATGATTGAAAGTTACATGGCTTATGGGGATTGGATGTCCAAAGCTGACTTAACCCGAACCCTTGTTCAAAACGCTGCCATGGCAGTTGCTGGTTCACACGTTGTAACTCATCATGACGGACGTCAATCAGATCTTGGTGGTCAGTGGAAGCAAATCTCTTTGTATGACGCTATTTCCAACGGTGTTGGTGAAACGGTTACAGCCCTTACCCCGTATGCAGAATTGAAGAAGATTGCTGAAAAACTTGGCATGAAGATTGATCCAAAGTGGATCACCGGAAAACTAGCAGAAGAAATCTTTGAACACGTTGCTCGTCACGAATTAGTTGAGCCAACATTTGTAATGGGTTTCCCAGTTGATACATCACCACTTGTTCGCGCGCACCGTGAACTTCCGGGTGTTGCCGAAAAATGGGATTTGTACATTGATGGATTTGAATTAGCTACTGGTTATTCAGAACTTATTGATCCAGTCGTACAACGTGATCGCTTGGTTGAACAAGCAACTCTTGGATCTAAGGGTGACCTTGAAGCGATGCAAGTTGATGAAGATTTCTTACGTGCTCTGGAGTTTGCAATGCCTCCAACTGGTGGCATGGGAATGGGTGTGGATCGTTTGCTGATGGCACTTACTGGCCTTGGAATTCGCGAGACTATTTTGTTCCCACTTGTTAAGCCCGAAGTTGAATAACGATGGAGATTCGTCCAGCTCGCACCAGTGACATCAAGGGCATTCGCCTGTTGATTGATTCTTATGCACCACAAGGTCGTTTGCTTTCAAAAGAAACTGTGACACTGTATGAAAGCGTTCAGGAATTCACCGTTGCCGTCGAAGGCGATCAAGTTGTTGGCTGTGGAGCACTGCACGTGCTGTGGGAAGATTTGGCAGAAGTTCGCACCGTTGCCGTTGCAGAAAATCTACGCGGCAAAGGTGTAGGTCATCAGATTTTGGATTCGATCATTGCTCGCGCACAAGCAATCGGAGTCAAGAGAATCTTCTGTTTAACTTTTGAAACTAAGTTTTTTGGTCGTCACGGCTTTGAAGCAATTGAAGGAACACCAGTTGAGCCCGAGATTTATAAAGAGCTCCTGCGTTCCTACGATGCCGGTGTGGCTGAGTTCCTGGATCTTGAGTCGGTAAAGCCCAATACCCTGGGAAATACCCGAATGCTCAAAAAGCTATAAAGCCCTAGATTTAGTCCAATTTCGGGCATAACCCCGCCACATTTGGGGTTATAGAAGTAAGCAAGAATCCGCCTCGCGGGCCTGCCCATGCAGGTATTAGGCTTAACGAAAGAACGATCCAAAGGAGCACCGCCCATGTTTGAGCGCTTTACAGACCGAGCCCGTCGCGTTGTCGTGCTGGCCCAAGAAGAAGCACGCATGCTCAACCACAACTACATCGGCACCGAGCACATTCTGCTGGGATTAATCCACGAAGGTGAAGGCGTTGCTGCAAAAGGTCTAGAAGCACTTGGCATCTCACTTGAAGGCGTCCGCGCACAAGTAGAAGAAATTATTGGTCAAGGTCAGCAAGCTCCAAGTGGTCACATTCCATTTACTCCGCGCGCAAAGAAGGTTCTTGAACTCTCACTTCGCGAAGCGTTGCAGTTAGGACACAACTACATCGGAACCGAACACATCCTGCTTGGATTAATTCGCGAAGGTGAAGGCGTTGCTGCTCAAGTTCTTGTAAAGCTTGGCGCAGATCTCAACCGTGTTCGCCAACAAGTTATCCAACTTCTTTCTGGTTACCAAGGAAAAGAAGCGGTACAAACTGGTGGACCAGCAGAAGGAACTCCATCTACATCTTTGGTGCTTGATCAATTTGGTCGCAATCTGACACAAGCAGCACGTGAAGGAAAACTTGACCCAGTAATTGGTCGCGAAAATGAAATCGAACGCGTTATGCAAGTTCTTTCACGTCGCACAAAGAACAACCCAGTTTTAATCGGTGAACCAGGCGTTGGTAAGACTGCAGTTGTAGAAGGTCTTGCACAAGCAATTTACAAGAACGATGTTCCAGAAACTTTGAAGGATAAGCAGTTGTACTCACTTGATTTGGGTGCACTTGTTGCAGGAAGCCGTTACCGCGGAGATTTCGAAGAGCGCCTGAAGAAGGTGCTAAAGGAAATCAAAACTCGTGGTGACATCATTCTGTTCATCGATGAAATTCACACCCTTGTAGGCGCAGGTGCAGCAGAAGGTGCGATTGATGCGGCAAGCATCCTGAAGCCAATGCTGGCACGCGGTGAGCTACAGACAATTGGTGCAACAACTCTTGATGAGTACCGCAAGCATGTTGAAAAGGATGCAGCGCTAGAGCGTCGTTTCCAGCCAATTCAGGTGAAGGAGCCATCAGTTGCTCACACCATTGAAATCTTGAAGGGTCTTCGCGATCGCTACGAAACTCACCACCGTGTATCAATTACCGATGGTGCGCTCGCAGCGGCAGCAAACATGGCTGATCGCTATGTGTCAGATCGTTTCTTGCCAGACAAGGCGATTGACCTTATTGATGAAGCTGGATCACGTCTTCGCATTAAGCGCATGACAGCCCCAGCAGAACTACGCGAATTTGATGACAAGATCGCTAGCGCTCGCAAGGAAAAAGAGTCTGCAATCGACGGTCAAGATTTTGAATTAGCTGCAACGCTTCGCGATAAGGAAAAGAACCTGATTGCAGAAAAGGTTGAGGCTGAAAAGAATTGGAAGGCAACCGATCTAGATAAGGTCACTGAAGTTGATGAAGAACTCATCGCACAGGTGCTTTCACTTTCAACTGGTATTCCAGTATTCAAACTGACCGAAGAAGAGACAGCACGTCTGCTTCGCATGGAAGATGAACTTCACAATCGTGTCATCGGACAGGATCAAGCAATCAAGGCGTTGTCACAAGCCATCCGTCGTACTCGCGCAGGCCTAAAGGATCCACGTCGTCCAGGCGGATCATTTATTTTCGCGGGTCCTTCAGGTGTTGGTAAGACAGAACTTTCACGCA
>CAYMNN010000031.1:0-8581 GCA_964391815.1 uncultured Candidatus Planktophila sp. | reverse complement strand
TACATAGCTAACTGCATTACTGCAATTACTGGTGGTCTCTTACACCACCGTTTCACCCTTACCAACTTTCGTTGGCGGTTTACTTTCTGTTGCACTGTTCCCGCGGATTGCTCCGGGTGGGAGTTACCCACCGCCTTGCTCTGCGAAGTCCGGACTTTCCTCGGTACTTTCGTAACGCGGTGATCCGGGCGACTCTTCAACCACAGATGATACGCCTTGGTGACGTAATGGAGTTAGTCAGCTTTTCGCCTTTGAGCCGTAGGATTACCGCATGTCAGTTCAGGGATTATCTAAAGACGAGAAATGGCCACGTGCAAACACTCTCTTTGATCGCAGCTTGAAAAATGCTGATTTTGCTCTGCTTGGTATTCCCGCACATAAGACCTCACTTTCATCAACATCTGCGCACTTAACGCCTGCTGCTGTGCGGCAAGCACTGGCTAGGTATTCAACCTTTGCAGAATCAACTAATACTGATCTGCGAAGTATTTCTATGACCGATTTAGGAGATATTGATTCTCCTGACTTTGAAGATGGTGAAGGTCGAGTCGCTACCTTTGTTGGTGATTTACTTAATCAGCATAAATTAATTGTTGCCCTCGGTGGTGATAATTCAATTACCTACTCATTTGCTAAAGGCTTATGGACCGATGTTAAAAATATAGGAGTAATTACTTTCGATGCACATCATGATCTTCGTGATGGTGAATCAAATGGTTCTCCGATCTGGAGGCTAATCCAAGCTGGCCTGCCTGGAAAGAACATAGTTCAGATAGGTATCGCAGATTTTGCAAATAGTTCAGAGTATGCCGATAGAGCTAAAGAGCATGGAATCACGGTAATTTCACGAGCTGAAATGCGAAATGCAACGATGCCTGAATTAATTAGTAGAGCACTTGATATTGCTGGCATGCAAGGACGTGACATTTACGTTGATGTTGATGTGGATGTTTGCGATAGATCCGTGGCACCAGCATGTCCTGCGTCCCTGCCTGGTGGAATATCAGCAGATGAACTACGTCATGCGGTCCGACTAGTTGCATCCGACAAGCGAGTGCGGGCTTTAGATATAACCGAAATTGATGCTTCTATCGATTCAGATGACCAACGCACAGTTCGCTTGGCCGCACTTCTTGTTCTTGAAGCTGCTGCAGGTCTTGCTTCTAGATAAGTTCCTTAACAACTTCTTTCGCTGCAGCAACAACTGCGCCAGAGTTAACCAAAGTTGTTGCAGCTTCTAATTCGGGCGATAGAAAACGATCTGGTCCTACTCCCCCAACTACAGTGCGTAACTCTTTGACAACTCGAGCAGTTGCTGGCGCAGGTTCTAAGCCTGTACGAAACTCTATTGCTCGAGCTGCAGTTACTAATTCAATAGCCAAAATGCGAGCTAAGTTATCAACCACTTTGCGTAGTTTGCGCGCTGCAGACCAGCCCATTGAAACATGATCTTCTTGCATGGCAGAGGATGGAATTGAATCAACGCTTGCAGGAGTTGATAGTCGTTTGTTTTCGCTCACAAGTCCGGCTTGAGTGTATTGAGCAATCATGAGACCGGAATCAACTCCTGGATCATGAGCTA
Source organism: uncultured Candidatus Planktophila sp. (assembly GCA_964391815.1). GTDB lineage: Bacteria > Actinomycetota > Actinomycetes > Nanopelagicales > Nanopelagicaceae > Planktophila. The sequence continues at coordinate 6,999 of CAYMNN010000031.1, read as the reverse complement.
AAAACGGTGGCAGACCAGCAGAGCGATATTGATCTAGTGCTCTGTCTGTGCGGCGTTCTGCGATAGAACCTAAATCTGTTGCAGCAATTGCAAGGAAATCTAGAACATATCCAACAGGTGCTCCATGGAAGTTTCCATTTGATTCCACACGCCCATCAGGCAAAACAACTGGATTATCAATAGAACTGGCTAATTCGCGCGCAGCAATTGTTGAAGCATAGGCAACTGTGTCCCGAACTGCGCCAGCTACTTGTGGAGCACATCGCAATGAATACGCATCTTGGACGCGTGAATCATTTTCGCGGTGTGATGCAACAATGGCAGAACCCTTCAGCAAGGCATAAATATTTGCTGCACTTATTGCTTGTCCTATTTGTGGTCTAAGTGGTGCATGTAGATCTGGCGCAAAGACGCGATCTGTTCCAAGCAAACCTTCGATACTCATAGCCGTCGTAATGTCTGCAACCATGCATAACTGCTCAAGATCTGCACACGCCATGATCAACATACCGAGCATGCCATCGGTGCCATTAATAAGTGCCAGACCCTCTTTAGCTTCAAGTTCGATTGGTTTGATACCGGCAGCATTAAGTGCTTGCATCGTTTCCATTTCGACACCATTGGCATCATGAACTCGACCCTCGCCCATCAATGCAAGTGCGCAATGTGAAAGTGGTGCTAAATCTCCGCTGCAACCTAGTGATCCAAACTCTGGAACTACTGGAGTAATTCCGTTGTTTAAGAAGTCAACATAAGTTTGGGCAAGTGCCACGCGCACGCCTGTACGACCTGATGCCATGGTGCGAAGGCGTAAAAACATCAATGCCCGCACTACTTCACGTTCAATGGCAGGTCCAACACCTGCCGCGTGAGAGCGAATGAGAGATTTCTGTAGTTGTGCACGATCTGCAACATCAATATGACGATTAGCTAATGCCCCAAATCCAGTTGAAACTCCATAAACAGGAACTCCGCCTGCGGCATAGTCTTCGATGTATTTTCTTGATGCATTCATTGCATCAATAGAGGCAGCCGAAAGTTCTACTAGTGCCCCGTGGCGTGCCACATTAATGACGTCCTCAAAAGTTGTACCGGATGTCGAAAGTGTTACCGTCTTATTTGATTTGGAGGCCATCTCGCCACACCTGTTCTACTAATTGAACACCTGGACGATATGCCAAGTGAATGTATGAATCTGAATTAAGGATAGAAAAATTAGCTCGGGCACCTTCAAAAAGATGTCCAATGTCATCACGGCGAAGCGCTTTTGCTCCACCCATTGTTGCTGACCATAGAGCCTGCTCTGGAGAAAAATGCATCTCACGAACAGCAACTGCAATGATAAAAGGCATACTGGTTGTGTACGAAGAACCTGGATTGCAATCTGATGCCAAAGCTACGGTGATACTTGCTTCAAGCAGCGGGCGAACATCGGGATAAGCAGAACGAGTAGAAAACTCGGCCCCTGGCAAAAGAGTTGCAACGGTATTTGATGTCGAGAGCGCTTCAATGTCTTTTTCGCTCAGGTGTGAAACATGATCTACGGCTGCAGCATCAAGTTCAACACCTAAGCGAACTCCATGGCCTTCTTGAAGTTGATTGGCATGGATTCGTGGCAATAAACCCTTGGCCATACCCGCCTTTAAAATTACTCGGGCATCTTCGACTGAAAACGCACCTTTGTCACAAAAAACATCTATCCACTTTGAAAAAGGAAGTACTGCATCCAACATCGGTCCAGTTACCAGATCAACATAATCTTTAGGATTCTTTTTGTATTCAATCGGCACCACATGAGCACCTAAGAATGTAGTTTCATCGGTAAATGATGCTGCGATTTCAAGTGACCTGCGCTCATCGTCAACGGATAAGCCGTAGCCAGACTTGATTTCAATAGTTGTGGTTCCGGTTGAATAAGCTTCATTTAAGAGTGATTGCGCGTTACTGCGCAATACATCATTACTTGCTTCCCGAGTTTTTTGCACTGTGTGAGCAATGCCGCCAGCGCTATAGCTTTCACCCAACATGCGAGCTCGAAACTCTTGGCTGCGATCTCCAGCAAAGATCAAATGTGTATGACTATCAACAAATCCTGGAATAACAGCGCGACCCTTGGCATCTAATCGACGTTTAATGTGATGCGTGGGTGCCTCTGAATCTGGGCCGGCCCAAGCAACTACTCCATCCTCAATCAGCAGTGCTGCGTTTTCAATGATTCCTAACTTGGTTCCATCATGCTGTGGATCATTGGTTACCAACTGACCAATATTGTGAACTAACGTACTTGTCATTCAATATCCAACATTGGAACATGCACATGACGATGCTTTGCTGTATCAACAGCCAAGTCATAACCAGCATCAGCATGTCGAATAACTCCCATACCAGGATCATTGGTTAATACTCGCTCTAGTTTTTGTGCTGCAAGTTTGGTTCCATCTGCAACTGAAACTTGCCCAGCATGAATCGAGCGCCCCATACCTACACCGCCACCATGGTGAATGGAAACCCATGAAGCACCTGAAGAAATATTTACCATGGCATTTAGTAAAGGCCAGTCTGCAATTGCATCAGAACCATCGAGCATTGCTTCGGTTTCACGATACGGCGAAGCAACAGATCCACAATCCAGATGGTCGCGTCCAATAACAATAGGTGCAGAAACTTCACCTCGTGCAACTAAATCATTAAATGCAAGACCAGCTTTATCGCGCTCTCCATAACCTAACCAACAGATACGGGCAGGCAATCCTTGGAATGCCACTTTCTCTTGCGCCATTGTGATCCAACGATGTAGGTGTTCGTTTTCTGGAAACAAATCAAGAACTGCTTTGTCGGTGCGGTAAATATCTTTAGGGTCACCCGACAGAGCCACCCAACGAAATGGTCCTTTTCCTTCACAAAAAAGTGGGCGAATGTAAGCGGGAACAAAGCCTGGAAAGGCAAAGGCGCGCGAAAAGCCGCCTTGACGCGCTTCATCACGGATTGAATTACCGTAATCAAAGACTTCTGCGCCTTTATCCATAAAGCCAACCATTGCTTCAACGTGTTTAGCCATAGATGCCTGTGAACGTTTAGTGAAATCAGCTGGGTTATCTCGTGCCATCTGGGCGGCATCATGAACACTAATTCCAACAGGAACATAAGAGAACGGATCGTGGGCTGAAGTTTGATCAGTAACGATGTCGATTGGTACATCCATTGAAAGCAGCAGCGGGAATAGTTCTGCTGCATTTCCTTCTAAACCAACAGAGAGCGGAACCCGTGCATTCTTGGCTTTAAGTACGCGCTCAACTGCATCATCGACGTTATCTGCAATCTCATCTAGGTATCTAGTTTCAATACGCTTTTGCAATCGTGACTTATCGATGTCAATTACTAGGCAGACGCCGCCATTCATGGTCACCGCAAGTGGTTGTGCTCCGCCCATTCCACCGCAACCACCGGTCAATGTCAGAGTTCCTTGCAATGTTCCGTTAAAGCGCTTTTGTGCAACTGCAGCAAAAGTTTCATAGGTGCCTTGCAAAATTCCTTGTGTTCCAATGTAGATCCACGAACCAGCGGTCATTTGCCCATACATGGTTAAACCAAGTTGTTCCAACCGACGAAACTCTGGCCAATTAGCCCAATCTCCCACAAGGTTAGAGTTTGCAATTAATACGCGCGGTGCCCATTCGTGGGTTTGAAAAACTCCAACTGGTTTGCCTGATTGCACAAGAAGAGTTTCGTCATCTTTAAGGTTAGTCAAACTTTTTACAATCGCATCAAAAGATGGCCAATTGCGTGCAGCTTTGCCAGTGCCTCCGTAGACAACTAAATTTTGGGGATGTTCAGCAACCGCTGGGTCCAAGTTGTTATGCAACATTCGGATCGCGGCTTCTTGAGCCCAACCCTTGGCGGTTAAATTTGATCCCGTCGCTGCATGCAAAACTCGTGAATTGCTCATCCGCTGAGAATAGTGGTGCTCTTGAAAGTATCAAAGGGTCACTATCGAAAGAGTCTTGAATAAATCCCTTGAAAATCCCACTTTTGAGCGCCAGATTAGTAGCGGTATGTATTGAGTTCCTTTAGGGTGGCACCCATGATTACGACTGTTGATGCCGATTTCCTAGCTCTACCACTCGAAAAAGTCTCAGATGCAGCGCTCAATGCGGCAACTGGCGCTGGTGCTTCTCATGCAGATGTTCGAATAGAACGGACCCGAACAGGTTTGCTTTCTCTTCGTGATGCAAAGCCTGAAACCCAATCCGATGAAACCAATTTTGGAATCGGTGTTCGAGTAATTGTTAATGGTGCGTGGGGCTTTGCTTCATCGCCGGATGTCAGCGTTGAATCTGCACAAAAGCTTGCAGCAACAGCTGTTGCAATGGCAAAGACTTCGAAGCCGCTATCAACTGATGAGATTTCACTTGTCCCAGAACCTGTTTATGCCAAGAAGACTTGGGTCTCTGCATACGAGATTGATCCGTTCTCAGTTTCTGATTCAGACAAGAAAGATCGCCTTGCATCACTTAGCTCTAAGTTGCTCGCAGCAAAGGGTGTGAACCACACAAGTGCACACACCATGTATGTAAAAGAGCAAAAGCATTATGCAGACTCTGCGGGCACAAGCACGACTCAACAACGTGTTCGTGTCCAAACTCAGATTGAAGCGATTTCAACTGGTGACCATGGTTTTGAATCGATGCGCACCCTTGCTCAACCTGCAGGCTTTGGTTGGGAATGGATGAGCAACTCAGTTTGGAATTGGGATGCCGAAATTGAACAGCTTCCAACTTTACTGGCAGAAAAAGTTGCCGCACCATCTGTAGAACCTGGTCGATACGATCTTTTGATTCACCCATCAAATCTTTGGTTGACGATTCACGAATCAATCGGTCACGCAACTGAGCTAGATCGAGCCATTGGATATGAAGCCAATTACGCAGGTACTTCATTTGCTACACCAGACAAGCTTGGAACTTTGAAGTACGGATCAGCTTTGATGAATGTCACTGGTGATCGCAATACCGAGCATGGCCTAAGCACCGTGGGGTGGGATGATGAAGGTGTTGCAGCACAGCGCTGGGATATCGTGAAAGATGGCGTCTTAGTTGGCTACCAACTAGATCGCCGAATCGCTGCTGCAGTAAACAAAGAGCGCAGTAACGGCTGTGCTTACGCTGATTCGCCATCACATGTACCTATTCAGCGCATGCCAAATGTTTCATTACAAGCAAATCCAACTGGGCCAACGCTTGAAAAACTTATCGAATCAGTTGAAGACGGTATCTACATCCTTGGAGATAAGTCTTGGTCGATTGATATGCAGCGCTATAACTTCCAATTTACAGGTCAGCAGTTCCATCGAATCAAGAATGGAAAGATCGTTGGCCAGCTAAAGGATGTTGCATACCAGGCAACAACTACAGATTTCTGGGGATCGATGAAGACTGTCGGTGGACCTTCTACCTATGTTCTAGGTGGCGCGTTCAACTGCGGTAAAGCACAACCAGGACAGGTGGCTGCAGTTAGTCATGGCTGTCCAGCTGCGGTATTCGACAAAGTTAATGTTCTCAACACTGTTGCGGAGGCGAGCAAATGATTTCAGCACAAGATCTGGTTGAAAAGATCCTCGCCCGTTCTACAACTGATGATTGCATCGTGGTTGTAGAAGACAGCACACAGGCCAACCTACGTTGGGCTAGTAGCACGCTGACAACAAACGGTGTGATTGCACAGCGCAACGTCACAGTTATTGCATTTGTCGCAGTTGGTGGATCAATGGCAGCAGGCGCAGTTACTCGCACTAATGTTGATGAACGCGATATTGATGCAATTCTTCTTGAAGCAACAGCTGCGGCAAAAGCTGCGGGTGCGGCCGAAGATTTCGCACCTCTTGCTCGCGATGTAGCTTTTGGTAATTGGAGCGCTCCACATGTTCCAACTGGTCCAGAAGTTTTCGCTGGCTTTGCGCCACAACTTGGCGACATGATGCAACGTTCAAAGGCTGATGCAATTGAACTATTTGGTTATGCCGAGCACACCCACCAAACAATTTGGGTCGGTTCAAAGGGTGGAATGAGATTGCGTCATGATTCACCAGTAGGTCGCGTGGAAATGACCGGAAAGTCACATCAGCGTTCACGTTCTACGTGGGATGGCGTTGAAACTCATGATTTCAAGGATGTTTCAGTTGCAAAGATTGATGCCAACATCCGTCAACGTTTGGAATGGCAAGCGAAGAAGATTGATCTTCCTGCCGGCCGTTACGACACAATTTTTCCTTCCGGATCAGTTGCCGATATCTACGTCTACATGATGTGGGTTGCAGGTGGACGAGATGCACATGAAGGTCAGAGTGTCTTTTCAAAGAAGGGCGGCGGTACTCGCATTGGAGAAAAGCTATCTAATGTAGCTCTCCAACTGTTTAGTACACCTACTCATCCGGTGCTTGCGGGTTCACCCTTTGTTGCTGCATCAACTAGTAGCTCGTTTACTTCGGTCTTTGATAACGGTCAAAAGCAATCACAAGTTGATTGGATTAAAGATGGAGTTTTGCAATCTTTGGTTCAGACCAGAGCCAGTGCTCAACTGACTTCGCTTCCTTACACACCATTTGGCGATAACTTGATCATGAGCATTGATGGTGCCAGCGGAAATCTAGAAGATCTTGTTAAGAAAGTTGATAACGGATTGCTGCTGACAACGTTGTGGTACATCCGCATGGTTGATCCAAATTCTCTACTTCTTACCGGTCTTACTCGTGATGGCGTTTACTACGTCAAAAATGGCGAAGTACAGGGAGCAACAAATAACTTCCGTTGGAATGATTCACCGGTAAGTGCGCTATCTCGAATCGCGCATGCTGGTGCAACAGAATGGACGCAGCCTCGTGAATGGGCTGGCGACATGACAAGTATGTCTGTTCCGCCGATGGTGATTAAGGATTTCAATATGTCGACTGTGAGCCCGGGCAACTAAACCCGGACTCACAGATCAACAATGGTGAGATTACTT
>CAYMNN010000030.1:0-8740 GCA_964391815.1 uncultured Candidatus Planktophila sp. | reverse complement strand
CTGTTCCAGTTAAGAACCATACTGATTCACCTTTTTGGCGATGCCAACGGGTCAGCACATCTCCGGCAACGGTTGTGTAGGCATGCCCAATATGAGGAGCATCGTTGACGTAATAGATCGGCGTCGTTAAATAGAAAGACTTAGTCACTGGCTCATCTTATTCGCATCGACCACTGCGGCATAAACGAGGCGTTTTGCAATCCCAAATTCATCAGCAACAGTTGCAATTGCGGCCTTTCGATCCATTCCGGCCGCCTCGAATTCACGGACTCGGGCCACCATATCTGCAGCTGTCAGTGCTGCGGAATCAGTTACGGCTCCAGCAATCACGATTGTGATTTCTCCTAAAACTTCATTGTTGGTGGACCAAGCAGCTAATTGTGCCAATGTCCCGCGAATTGTTTCTTCATATCGCTTAGTCATTTCACGACAAATCGCACCTTGTCTGTCCGGACCAAATACGGTGACGCAATCTGCTAAAGAATCTACAAGTCGGTGTGGTGCTTCAAAGAAAACCATAGTGCGTTCTTCGAAGCGAAGTTTTTCAAAAGTTGCAAGGCGCGCACCTGCCGTCCGCGGAGGAAAACCTTCAAAAGAAAAACGATCGGTTGGTAGTCCAGATAATGCAACTGCCATTGTGACCGCACTTGGTCCTGGAATTACGGAAACTTCAACACCTTGCGCAATTGCATCACGCATAAGTCGAAATCCAGGATCACTAATAGTTGGCATGCCTGCATCAGATACAACCAGTACGGTTGCTCCGCCTTTAAGTTCAGCTAGTAATTCACGACTGCGTTCCTCTTCATTGCCCTCGAAAAAAGACAGAACACGGGCGGTAAAGGTGACTTCGATATCTGCGCATAAGCGATGGAATCGACGAGAATCTTCAGCGGCAATAATTGTTGCGCTTTCAATCGCGCTTTTCAGACGTGTGCTTGCATCCCCGGGATTACCCAGAGGTGTTGCAGCCAGGATGAGCGTCATGGCGTAATCCTCTCAGTAAATAGGAGTAATCGCGCATACTCTTGTCCTATGGCCGCAGCAATTGCTCCGATACTGATCGCACTAGCCTCATTTGTTTTGCGTTTGGTAAACCTTGGATCTACTAAGGGCTACATCTTTGATGAGGTTTATTACGTTGACGGTGCGCGTGACCTACTGAAATACGGTGTCGAAGTCAGCGGCAGTAACCCTGAATTCATTGTTCATCCCCCCGTTGGAAAGTGGCTTATTGGTGTCGGAATAGCCATTTTTGGGGACAACGAATTTGGTTGGCGTTTTGCTACAGCATTAATTGGAACGCTACTGATCTTAGTTTTTGCACGTTTAGTACACGTTCTTTTTTATTCACCATTGCTAACTGCTCTTGGCGCAGCATTAATGGCGTTGGATGGATTGCTCTTGGTGCATTCTCGAACAGCATTATTGGATCTATTCTTAACATTCTTTATTCTGGTTGCGGTATTGCTCTGGCACAGAGGGCGACATTGGTGGGCAGGTCTAGCTTTTGGTTTAGCGCTAGGTTGTAAATGGAGTGCGATTTACTTTATTGCAGTCATTGCCTTGATTTCGTTGTATCGAATTCTGGTCAACATGGATGTTCGTGAAACATTTAGACCTATTGCAAAAAAGTTTGCACAATACGGCTTGCTTCCAATTGGTGTTTATGTGATCACTTGGACAGGTTGGTTTTTGTCTGATCGTGGTTGGGATCGACAATCTTCGACAAATCCTTTGATTGGTTGGCTGAACTACCACTCTGAAATGTTGAACTTTCATACTGGCCTAACCGATAAACATCCTTACCAAGCAAATCCTTGGAGTTGGCTTGTAATGGGACGACCAACTTCTTTCTTTTATGATTCACCTAAAGATTGCGGATCTAAGAATTGCGCACGAGAAGTCTTAGCTTTAGGAACTCCGCTTTTATGGTGGTTGGGAACAATTGCAATTGCGGTTGTAATTGGTTACTGGATCAAATCACTTGTAAATCGCCGTAATGATTCCGCAGCTCTGCTTGTTTTGATAGGAATAGTTGCTGGATATCTTCCATGGTTTGCCATGCAGCAGCGCACTATGTTTACTTTCTACGCGATAGTTATTGCGCCATTCTTGGTGCTGGCAATCGTTTACTGCGCGAAATTATTGCTTGATAGTGGGCTAAAACCGGTGGTATCCCAAACCATTGTTGGTGGTTTATTCGCACTCATAGTGCTGTGCTTTATCTACTTCTTGCCGCTCTATATGGGTCAAACAATCACGTATGACCAATGGAAAATGCGGATGTGGTTTGACTCTTGGATCTAATTATTCGTTAGCAGCACGAGCTTGATTGAGTCGCTCAACTGCTTCATCAGCTAATTGCTGATCGAAAATCTCATCACGTGAAGGAGACACTGCAGCCAGTGCTTCACGTTCTAGACGTTCTTGTTCTTCGCTCCACTGTCCAGGTGTTGTCAGATCGATAACACGCTTTGGTGTGACAGCTTTGGGTGCATTTACATACGTTGGTACAGGAACTTCAGTTGGCTCCCAAGCATTACGAACAGCGGCGGTTCCTTGAGGCAGGATAACAACGCCCTTAAGTTCGCGTTCTGACAACGGAATCCAGTGTTCGGTGCTTGGCTTAGGTTGAACTACTTCTGCAAGATTTGTATTTGAAACGCCAGAATTTTGTCGGTTGATTTGTTGTACGCGACGTTTTTGCAGTTGTTCACTAATTACATGTCGTCGAACACTTGCTATATAAATGAGCAAACCAGATGCTGGAACAAGCGCGTAAATAAACGGCATCGTATTCATGGCTCCACCTACAAGTGTTGTAATTAATGTGAATGCAATCAATAAGAATGTAATTCTGCGACGTAACAAGGTTTGACGATTCTTTGCTTCTTGATCCAAATCAATATGGATCGCACCACCACCAGTTGTCGCGTGAGGTGATTGATTAGCTACGACTCTTAATGCACCTTTAAAACGTTCGACAGATTTTCCGGAGAACTCATTGCGGTCATGGATCCAGCGAGGCGCAAAGTATGCGACCCACATTCCAATAATCGCGATATAGATAAGTCCCGAAGTCATGATGGGTAAATCTAAAGGAAGGGGTGATGTTTTTCGGGGATTTGAGCGCTACTTGATTGCGGAATTTTCCTTAACGAATGTGATGTGATCCCGCCAATGTCCATCGATATGCAGATATCGAGGACGCTCCCCTTCAAAAACATATCCCGCTTTTTCAGCAACTCTTCGGGAAGCTGCATTTTCCGGACGCAAATTAATCTCAAGGCGATGCAGTCTTAGCTCGTTAAAGCCGTACTGCGTAAGGAGTTCCACCGCCTGGGTGGTGTAGCCGCGATTGGCAAAGTTTCGATCGATCCAATACCCAATGTGCCCACCGCGCATTGCGCCATACATGACCCCGCCTAAAGTGATTTGGCCGATGAGCTGAGTTTGATTCCAGATCCCAAATGAAAAAGAGCGGCCATGGCGTGCTTCATGATTAAGGATTTTCACCATTTCAAAAAAAGATGGCAATTCTTTGTAACTGTCATCACCCGTAAGGGGAATTGTGGCCTCCCATTGTGAAAGCCAATCTCTGTTTTCAGCTCGAACTTGGTGCCATTTGGTTCTATCGCGAAATCTTAAAGGCCGAAGCGCAATCCCTTCACCTTTAATCTCGATTGGCCAAGAGCTGCTCATGGAACTAGATGTAGCGACGCTCTAGAACTACTACGGTTACTTGGTCACCCGTTTTTAGCGATGTATCACTTTCAGAAACCGCAATAAATGCATTCGCATCAGAAAGCGTGGATTGTTCATCTTGATTTTCAAGAGGTACAACAGACTTTCCATCTTCGGCTAAAACCGCGCGGATGTATGAGCGAACGCCTTCGGCCGATGCAATCGGCTTTTCAAGTGCGGCCTTAACTGAAGGTCTATGAATCGTTGCTGCACCCAGCATGGTTCGAATCATTGGACGCACAAAGAGCTCAAATGAAATGTATGAAGAGATTGGATCACCTGGAAGTGTGACTACCGGAGTTTTATCTGGTCCGATTGTTCCAAAGTTATGTCGACCACTTGCTTCGATGGCTAAATCAACCGTAGTAATGTCACCTAAACCTGACAAAGTGCGTGTGATCAAATCAAATGAATCATCGTGGCGTTCACCGCTAATGATTATTAGGTCAGCTCGAACTAGTTGATCTTCAATCACTTTTTGAAGTTGTTCTTCATTATCCGGAATTGAGTGCACCCGATAACCAACTGCGCCTACTTCGCGCACAGCCGTGGTGAGCAGCCATGAATTTGTTTCGTACTCGTCGCTAGCATTTTTTAAAGCCTGTCCAGGTTCGACTAAATCGGGTCCTGCCGAAAGCACGACGACACGTGGGTGCGGTCTGGTTGGTAAGTGATCGCGACCAATCGATGCAGCTAAACCAATTTGAGTAGAGCGAATACGCGTACCTTCTCGTAGCACCAAACGATCACCCGCATAAATATCTGCCGCAAGCGTTGCGCCATGCGCATCGAGCAAAGGCATTTCAAAGGATTCAAGAGGTTTGCAGATGGCAAGAAGAGAGGTGAGAAACTCATCTACCCGAGTGTGTTCTGACATAATCGAACCCTACTTGTTGAACAGTTTGATCTTTGGGATTTCACGGGAGATTTAAATGACAGATCAAAAAGCGGTATTGCGGGATCGTGCCCGTCGAGAACGTTCACAGAAGTTCATCCCGTCTAACTTCAATGTCATTTTAAGAGCCCCCGAAATTGAGTCAGCTACAACAATTGCTTCATATATTTCATATGACTTTGAGCCAAGCACCGTCGAGATCCATGAAGCTTTCCTGAGAAGTGGGAAGGTCTTAATTCTTCCTCGTATAAAAGGCGATCAATTGGAATGGGTTAAATGGGATGGCGATCCAACCAATTTAGTGACGAAGAAGAAAATTTCGGAACCAATCGGTGAACCACTTTCAGATCTATCTCAGATTCAAGCGGTGATTGTGCCGGCTCTTCGAATTGATCAATCAGGATTTAGATTGGGCCAAGGTGGCGGGTATTACGATCGCGCACTTGTTCATTTGAAGGCATGGAAGATTGGTCTGGTCTATGCCGGTGAATTATCAAGTGAAGTGTTGCCACATGAACCTCATGATGTGCCACTTGATGCGGCAGCTACGCCATCAATAGTTGTGCGCTTTAACCGCTAACTATTAACTGTTTGGAAGATTACGCGACATCACAATTCGCTGAATTTGATTAGTACCTTCGTAAATTTGAGTCAGCTTTGAATCACGCATCATTCGCTCAACTGGATAATCACTGACATACCCATAACCACCAAGAACTTGGATTGCATCCTGAGTCACTTTCATTGCCATATCACTTGCTAAACACTTGCTTGCAGCGGAAAAGAAAGTTAAATCTTTCTCGTTGTTTTCGCTCTTAACCGCCGCAGCGTAGGTGAGCAGACGGGCAGCCTCAATGTTCATCGCCATATCTGCAAGCATGAATTGAATCGCTTGGAAATCAAAGATTGGCTTACCGAATTGATGGCGCTCGTGCGCATACTTTGTTGCAACATCAAATGCACCTTGGGCTAAACCAATCGCTTGTGCGGCAATAGTGATGCGTGTGTGATCCAAAGTAGCCATCGCTAGTGAAAAGCCTTGGCCAACTTCGCTAATTCGACGATCATCACTGAGTTGAACATTGTCGAAATAAACTTCGCGAGTTGGAGATCCGCGCATACCCATCTTCTTTTCAGGTGCACCAAAAGAAACACCTGGATCAGATTTTTCAACAACGAAGGCGGTCATTCCTTTTGTTCTAAGCGATGGATCGCCTTGTGCGATTACTGAATAAAATTCGGATTCACCTGCATTGGTAATCCATTTCTTGCTTCCGTTCAGCACCCAACCGTCGCCAGAGCGTTCAACCTTAGTTCGAAGTGCTGCTGCATCAGATCCGGCTTCGGACTCAGATAGGCAATATGAAAAGCCTTCACCTTTTGCTAAACGTGGCAACCAACGCTTCTTCTGCTCTTCGTTGCCGCCAAGTAGCAATGGCACTGAGCCAAGTTTGTTAACTGCTGGAATCAGTGATGATGACCCGCAGACTCGGGCAACTTCTTCAATAATGATTACCGCAGCTAATGCGTCTGCGCCATCTCCACCAAATTCAGTTGGAACGTGTGCTGCATACAAACCATTTTTTACAAGTGCTGCTTTTGCTTCGCTCGGAAAACGATGTTCTTCATCTACGGCTTGGGCAAATGGTGCAATTTCTTTTTCAGCAAGCGCGCGAACGCTGGTACGCAGTTCTTTATATTCTGCGGGCAAATCAAATACGTTATCCATTTGGGTTCTTCCTATCGCGCTCTGCTAGCTCTTGTAAATACTGATTGTAGTTGGCTAATTCATCGGGTTGCCCCATGGCCGCTTGCCGAGCGGTATTGCGATCAATTCGCTTAGCCTCACGCGAATCATCTCGCATCCAGTTGATAAATGTCGCGACCAAAGCAATAAGGATTGGAATCTCGCCCATGGCCCAACCAATTGACCCACCCAGTTTCTGGTCAGCAAGCGGATCGCCAAGCCAAGGAGTTTGCAAGGATGCATAGAAACCATTGTCAATTAGGGTGCTAGTAGACATCAATGCAACTGAGAAGAATGCATGAATACTCATAGCGGCAAAGAGAATAACAATTTGAACTAGGTAATGAACTCGTCGAGGGTTTGGATCGACGCCAATGATTATAAAGAAGAACAAGAAGCCAGCGGCCAAGAAGTGAAGGCTCATAAACAAATGGCCCACATGGCTCTGCATCAGCACTGCAAACAAATCAGTGAAGTACAAGGCGAAAAGTGAGCCATCAAAAATTGCTAACGCAACAATTGGATTTGTGTAGATGACTCCGATCTTGGAATGCAAAGCAGCCAGTAAAGATCCACGGATTCCACGTTCTTCACTATTTCTACCTTGCGGCAAAGTTCGAAGCGCTAATGTCATTGGCGCACCTAACACCAAACCAATTGGTGCAATCATTCCCAGAACCATGTGCGACATCATGTGATACGAAAATGAGAATTGTGCATACAGCCCTAAGCCACCACTGGTTGCAAAGTTTGTTGCGGCGATTCCTAATGCAAATGCAACAGTTCGCCCTACTGGCCACTTATCCCCGCGCTTAGTAAGGACAACAACACCCTTAATGTAAAGCGCAACCATTAAAGTCAACAGACCGATTATCAATGCATTTGGCTCAAAGCTAAACAAGATCCGTGACAAAGTTGGTTCAGGTGGCGTTGGGATTCCAACAATGGAAAGAGCTGGGCTGAACTCTTGAACTCCAGGTCGATCCGGTGAAGAACTATTAGAAAGCCAGGTTCCCATCAGAACGGTAACAACCATAATTGCAGCCTCAACGGTAAGAATCTTGGCAAAGCCAACCCAATTAATTGAATCCTTATTTGAAAGAGTTTTGCGATGTAAGTAGCCGATCCATAACAAAATCACTGTGGCAACAATCTTGGCTAGAACAATAAATGCATACGAAGAATTCCAGGCATCTACAAAATTCAAACGTGCCCACGCGTTAACAGTTCCACTAGCAACTACTGCAATTGCTGACCACAAAGCTATTTGGCTAAAGCGTGGGACAGCTGTGGGGCGATCTTGCGCTGAAAGCGTTCCTAAGGCAATTACTCCACCAACCCATAAAGAAAGTGCGATTACGTGAATCACCAAAGAACCGATTACTAACGAGTGCGAGCCACCTGAAGCCGCATGGCTTTCAAAGACTGGTGCAACTAAGCCGGCAATAGTTAAGACCAACAAAATGATTAAAGATTCAATCCGCTTTGTTGCAAAGGAAAAGATAAGAACGATTGCGGCCATCAGCGCTTGGAAAGCTAAATACTTTCCAAGAGATATCTGCGTCAGGAAAGAACGGATAACCGTGAGGTCCAAAGCATCAAATACAGTTGTTCCCAGAATCTGTGCCAAAGTAAAGACGATTGTTCCAAAGGCTCCGATTACCCAGATTATGGAACTTATCTTTAGGAGCTTGCGGACTTTCTCACCCGATGTAGTTAAGAATCCTTCTTTGTTAATAACAAGAAAAGCCATTGACAATAAGGAACCTACAACGGCGAAACCACCAATAAAGTTGAGAAACTTAAAAGTGGTTAATAAGAGATTCATCGGTTGTTAAATAATTTGCGGGCATACAGTGATAATCCAACTGTCACTGCTACCGCCATCAGGAGAAGAAAAATAACAAAAATGTTTGTTGCCCAACTGCTACTTGCCGGTTCCTGAATCACTGTTGGTTCTGGAGTTGGTGTTTGTGGAGCAATAGTGCTTGGTGCTTGATACTTAAATCTATAGCTGCCTTCAAGCGGGGCATCTGCTTCTGCAAACAAAAGATAAGTAACCGTGTAAAAACCTGATTCGGTCAGCGGCATCAATCCAACTGTTGCGCTGACATCATTAACTGTGATGGTTCCATCATCAACTCGAACACCATTTGGATCTGTAACTGAAATTTCATTGGCTTCTGGCAAAAGTGGTAACTGTCCTGTCACTGTGACACTTGTCGGAGAAACAGACAAGGTTGAGCCGCTAATTGGTGAAGTGCTCACCAACGTGTTTGCGAATGTCGCAGTTGTTCCCAACAAAGTTAATAGAAGTACTAAAGCGCTACGGGCTGCGAACTTCCTCACAT
>CAYMNN010000029.1:0-8791 GCA_964391815.1 uncultured Candidatus Planktophila sp. | reverse complement strand
GTCTGGATCAATACCCATATTCCACTAGTTGCCGAGATGCCTCATGGTGGCTTCAAGCGCTCTGGATATGGCAAAGATCTCTCAGGTTACGGCTTTGAGGATTACACGCGAATTAAGCATGTGATGACTAATCTTGGGGCGTAGTATTTCCCCCTGCTAGATCCTCTAGCAGCTACATCTCTATCAACCCACTACCCACAGAAAGCTTGAGGCTCGGTAATCCGACAACTAGCTTGTGCTTAATCCTTAAGGAGTAAATCAGTATGTCAAAAGAAAGTTCACTCTCACCGGAAGCTCGATCAATAATCGGTGCCATGGTTTCACGTCGTGCAGTACTTGCAGGCGCAGGTGGTTTAGGTGCAGCAGGATTACTTGCTGCGTGCGGCGGATCTGATTCCGCAGATAGTTCTAACGGTGTTCGCTGGGGTAACTGGCCTTTGTACCTTGATTACGATGAGGAAACAAAGAAGTACCCAACACTTGAAAAATTTATTGAACAAACAGGTATCGCAGCAACCTACTTTGAAGATTACAACGACAACGATGAATTCTTTGGAAAAGTTCAAGCGCAACTTAAGCTTGGCGAAGATATCGGTTATGACCTTGTAACACCTACTGACTGGATGGCAGCGCGCTGGATCCGTCTTGGTTATACACAAAAGTTTGATGCTGCAAATATTCCAAACAAGTCAAACATTTTAGATTCACTTGCATCACCTTCATTTGATGCAAACCGTGAGCAGACCTTGACCTGGCAAGGAATCATGGGCGGATTTGGTTGGAACGTTGAAAAGAATCCAAAGGGAATTCGCACAATTGATGAACTATTTGCACCACAGAACAAGGGCAAGATTGTTGTTCTTTCTGAAATGCGCGACACCATCGGAATCATCCTGCTTTCACAGGGTGTAAATCTTCAGACAGTTACCGAAGATCAGTTCATGAACGCAGTTGATTTCATGGCTAAGAAAATTAGCGATGGTTGGATCCGTGGCGTTAAGGGCAATGAATACGCAGAAGATCTCACATCAGGTGATGCAACAGCTGTTATTGGTTGGTCTGGCGATATGTTCATCTTGAAGGCTGAAAATGAAGGAAAGTTTGACTTTGCTCTTCCTGATTCAGGCGGAACAATTTCAGGTGATAACTTCGTTATTCCTTCAACAGTATCTGCAGAAGGTAAGGCAAATGCTGAGAAGCTCATTAACTTCTACTATGACCCAGCTATTGCCGCAGAAGTTGCAGCTTACGTGAACTACGTGTGCCCAGTTAAGGGTGCACAAGCTGAAATGGAAAAGATTGATCCAGCTCTAGCAGCTAGCCCATTCATCTTCCCTGATGCGGCAATGTCTGCAAAGCTCAACGTCTTCCGTTCACTTACACCAGCTGAAGAAACAACTTGGAGCGAAGCTTTCCAGAAGGCCGCCGGCAACTAGTGGCTGACGTTTCATCTGCGACTCGAGGAGATTTACGTCTAACTCGAATCACAAAGTCATATGGAGATTTCACCGCAGTTAATGATTTGTCATTAACAATTCCTGAAGGTTCATTCTTTGCATTACTTGGACCTTCAGGATGCGGCAAGACAACAACTCTGCGAATGATTGCAGGGTTGGAAGAGCCAACTGTGGGCAGTATTCATTTAGGGTCAACTGATATCACGACTAAGCGTCCTTATCAGCGCCCAATCAATACTGTTTTTCAGAACTATGCGCTGTTTCCTCATTTAACAATCTTTGAGAACATCGCATTTGGTCTTCGTCGTCGTGGAATCAAAAGTGTTGATGCAGATGTAAACAAGGTACTAGAACTAGTCGAACTTCCACATCTTGCGCAGCGCAAACCAACACAACTATCAGGCGGTCAACAGCAGCGCATTGCGTTAGCTCGCGCGATCGTTAACCGTCCTGCACTTCTTTTGTTGGATGAGCCATTGGGTGCACTTGATCTCAAACTACGTCGTCAGATGCAGATTGAGCTCAAGTGGATCCAGCGCGAGGTTGGGCTTACTTTCGTTCACGTTACACATGACCAAGAGGAAGCCATGACAATGGCTGACACCATCGCGGTTATGAATGAAGGCGAAATCGAACAAATGGGCTCGCCGGCAGATCTGTATGACAATCCAGAGACCGCTTTCGTTGCTAACTTCTTAGGTCAATCCAACTTGATTAAGGGTCGTATCGAAGGCACAGATGGCGACAATCTAGTTGTTGATCTATTTGGCCAAAAGATTGCCCTGCCAAAGAGGCGCTCACACGCGGTCGATAATTCAATTTATGCCGGCATTCGTCCCGAGAAATTCCGTATTTCACTTGTTGGTACTTCAACTCGTGGAAACACTCTAACTGGCGGACGCATCGAAGATGTTTCCTACATTGGTGTTTCAACTCAGTATCAAGTGTTGATGCCGTGGGGACAAGAGTTGATGGTCTTTGAGCAAAATGATGATGGTGTTGCACCATTTGATAAGGGCGATGAAGTAGTAATTTCTTGGGAGCCTGGTTTCACCTTTGCACTTCGCGGAGATGAAGATGCCGAAGCTGGTACCGAGGTAATTCCTGAGGATCTCGACGAAGAATGAGTGCAACCTTGTCTAAGGTGAAGTTGCCTTATCTACTGTTATTGCCAGGTTTTCTCTTCCTCTTTACCTTCTTCATTTTACCTATCGTAAATCTTGCCCAGACATCGACCCAGACACCAATCGCAAATGGTGACACTGGCCAGTACGAGCAGACTTTACGTTTTTCCAATTATGTTGATGCGTTCACCGAAAACCAAGAACAGTTTGCACGATCATTTATCTTTGCTTTGTGTGCAACCGTCTTAGCACTTGCAATCGCATATCCACTTGCTTATGCAATCGCATTTAAAGCTGGCCGCTTCAAGAATTTCTTGTTGGTTCTTGTGGTCGCACCGTTTCTGGTCTCATTTTTGCTCAGAACCGTTGCCTGGAAGCAGATTCTTGGCGAAGAAGGTTTTGTTGTTCCAACTTTGCGAACCATAGGAATCATTAGTGAAAGCACAACCCTGACTTCAACATCATTTGCCGTCGTGATGGGTATGACCTATAACTTCCTTCCGTTCATGACTTTGCCGTTGTATGCATCCCTAGAGCGCATCGATCCACGCACAATGGAAGCTTCAGGAGATCTTTACGCAAACGGAATTACCACTTTTCGAAAAGTAACGCTGCCGCTATCTATGCCAGGAGTCGTTGCGGGCACGCTATTGACCTTTATTCCCGCCGCGGGTGATTACGTCAATGCGGCAATTTTGGGCTCTCCTAATACCAAGATGATCGGAAATGTCATCGAATCAAGGTATTTCCGAATTGTTGATTACCCAACAGCTGCCGCGCTTTCATTCACTTTGATGGCCGCGATTTTGATCTTGGTTACTTTGTATATTCGTAAAGCAGGAACGGAAGAACTGGTATGACGCATCAGGTTAAGCAAAAGGATGCATCAATCCCAACCTTTCCAATTAACGCACGCATTTCTCGTTGGTTTGGCCGAAACTTAATTCGTATCTATGCACTATTTGGCTTTACTTACCTCTTCATCCCTGTTGCTTATACTTTTGTTTTCTCCTTTAATGATTCCGGTAAATCCAATCTAGTATGGAAAGGCTTCACGCTAGATAACTGGAAAAACCCATGTGGAGCTCCAGAAGTGTGTGAAGCTCTAGGAAACTCAATCAAAATTGGTTTGTTAGCCACAATCTTTTCAACAATCTTGGGAACAATGATTGCCTTTGCGATTGGTCGCTACGCCTTCAAAGGTCGTTCATCTTCGAATCTGCTGATTTTCTTACCAATGGCAACACCTGAAATTGTGCTTGGCGCTTCGTTGCTTTCATTGTTCTTGGTGTTCCAGATCAATCCAGGTTTTTGGCCAACAGTTCTTGCCCACGTGATGTTTTGTATTTCATTTGTTGTGGTGACAGTAAAGGCACGCATTGCTTCATTAGATCCTCGCTTAGAACAAGCAGCAATGGATTTATACGCTAACGAGTTAGAGACCTTTAGAAAGGTCACACTTCCACTTGTTGCACCTGGAATCGCAGGAGCTGCCTTGTTGGCATTTAGCCTGTCATTTGATGACTTCATCATCACAAACTTCAATTCGGGGACGTTAAAAACTTTCCCTGAATTTGTGTACACATCTGCTGCCCGCGGAATTCCCGCACAAGCAAATGTAATTGGCTCTGCCATGTTCTTCCTGGCGTTGTTCATCGTTATTGCTGGACAATTTGTGAGCAAAAAAGCAAAGGTCTCTAAGTGACCAATCACGGTAATTTGTACGGACCCAGTTTTACTTTTTTAGGAATTCCCGCCTGCGATCTAGATGATCCAACAACGTATCAAGGCGCAGATGTCATCATCGTTGGTGCACCCATCGATAGCGGAACTTCGCACAGATCGGGTGCAAAGTTTGGTCCGCAAGCAATTCGCGGTGGAGATTACCTTCCACATGATGGCTCACGACCACACTTAGCTTTACGCACCGATGGTCTAAAGGATCTTAAAGTTTTTGATGCGGGCGATTTAATGATGCCTGGGGGAGACCTAGTTGGATCCTTAGCTGTACTTAAAGCGGCAACAGAAAAGATTTCTCGCGCCGGAATAATTCCGGTTGTCTTAGGTGGAGATCATTCAATTGCATCGGCCGATGTTGCAGGTATTGCTAACCATCGTGGCATGGGAAAAATTTCAATGATTCACTTTGATGCTCATGCAGATACTGGCGAAGATCAATTTGGCGCACTTGTTGGCCATGGCACACCAATGCGTAATTTGATTAATGATGGATATGTTCGTGGTGATCGTTTCTTGCAACTAGGTCTACGCGGATATTGGCCAGAGGATGCAACGCTTAATTGGATGCGCGATCAAGGAATGCGATCCTATGAAATGACCGAAATACATCATCGCGGTCTTAAGGCTGTTTTGGATGAATCATTTGCAACACTGGTTGATGGTTGCGATGGAGTTTTCTTGTCAGTTGATATCGATGTTGTAGATCCCGGAATGGCACCAGGAACTGGAACTCCTGAACCTGGCGGAATGACTAGCCGTGAATTATTAGAAGCGGTTCGCCGAATTTGTTTAGAACTGCCAGTTGTTGGCATCGATGTTGTAGAAGTTGCCCCACCATTTGATTCGGCAGATATCACTGCAATTTTGGCTAATCGAGTTGTCCTAGAAGCTCTGAGCGCAATTGCCAAGCGCCGCAGTGGCAACACATATTCGCCTACTCAGAACCTACTCGACCGTTAATTGAACTTTTCCAAGATGTCAGCGGTATCGTGCATACTTCGAAGCAACTTCTCATGTTAGGTGTGTAATGGAACTTCTAGGAATCGTGGCCTTTGTAGTTGCGCTACTTCTTTCAGTGATGGTGCATGAATTTGGACATTACATAACTGCACGAAAATACGGAATGTGGGTTTCCGAATTTTTTGTTGGCTTCGGAAAACGCATCTGGTCAGTTCAGCGCGGGGAAACCGAATTTGGTGTTAAGGCAATTCCAGCAGGTGGGTACTGCAAAATTGAAGGAATGTCACCGAGTGATGAATTGCCCGAAGGCCAAGAGGATCGAGCTTTTTATAAAGCATCCTCGGCCAAGAAATTAGTTGTTTTGGGTGCAGGTTCATTTCTGCACTTTGTTTTAGGTTTCATTCTTCTCTTTACACTCTTTGCCGGAGTAGGTACCAATCAAGTTCTACCTGTCATTAATGAAGTTGTGCCAAATTCAGCCGCCCAAGCAGCTGGAATTCAAGCAGGCGATGAAGTTGTTTCGATTAATGGCAAGCGAGTCACTGAATGGTACAAAGATGTAGAAGTAATTCGTCAATCACAGGGAAGAGAACTTACCCTTGTTGTAAATCGTAACGGTGAAGAGATCACAGTTACTGCTTCAGCCAGACTCACAGACATTGATGGAACACAGAGATATGTGCTGGGAATCGTTAACGATGTTGGCTTGAAGCGTTCTGGGCTTTTTGTTTCATTGAAGAATTCAGCCACCGTAACCCAAGGCTTTCTAGTTGAAAGCGTCAAGTCTTTGGGCAAGTTACCGGAGAAGATTCCGGCACTATGGGGGGCAACAGTGCGCGGTGAAGAGCGCGATGCCAATGGTCTTGTGGGAGTAGTCGGAGTTGCGCGAGTATCTGGTGAAGCCGTTGGTAGCGACAAGTTAACGCCAATGGAACGCTTAGCTACCTTTGTATTAATCGTTGCAAGCCTAAATATCTTTGTTGGTGTCTTTAATCTATTGCCAATTTTGCCACTAGATGGTGGACATATGGCCGTTGCAATTGCCGATTCAATCCGCGCATTCTTTGCCAGATTAAGAGGCCGACCACGTCCTGCACCGATTGATGTGACAGTTCTTACCCCAATAACAATGGTGGTTTTTGTTGTTTTGGCGACATTAACTCTCTTGCTCTTGGTGGCCGATGTAATTAATCCGGTCACACTCAACCTTTAATTCGGCAGATTTTGCTCTTGTAGTGCAGAATAAAGCCATGGTCGATCTCGGAATTCCAAGTGCACCACCCCCAACATTGCACCCACGTCGCAAGACTCGTCAGCTAAAGGTTGGCGCAGTTGGTGTTGGAAGTGATTCACCGGTTTCCGTTCAGTCAATGTGTACAACCCTGACTGCAGATGTCAATGCGACCTTGCAGCAAATTGCAGAACTGACTGCATCTGGGTGTCAGATTGTTCGTGTTGCAGTCCCAAGCCAAGATGATGCTGATGCGTTGGCACAGATCGCTAAGAAATCTCAGATTCCAGTTGTTGCTGATATTCACTTTCAACCAAAATACATCTTTGCCGCAATCGATGCAGGGTGCGCAGCGGTTCGAGTAAACCCTGGCAACATCAAACAATTTGATGACAAAGTCAAAGAGGTTGCAAAGGCTGCAGGAGATGCGGGTATTCCAATTCGAATCGGCGTCAACGCTGGTTCACTAGATCCACGTTTGCTAGCAAAGTATGGAAAAGCAACACCAGAAGCATTGGCCGAATCTGCATTATGGGAAGCTTCATTGTTTGAAGAACATGGTTTTTCAGATATCAAAATTTCAGTAAAGCACCATGATCCAGTAACAATGGTCAATGCCTATCGAATCCTGGCAGCAAAGTGTGATTACCCATTGCACTTAGGTGTAACTGAGGCAGGCCCGCTTTTCCAGGGAACAATTAAGTCCGCAACAGCTTTTGGTATTTTGTTGGCAGAAGGTATTGGCGACACAATTCGCGTTTCTCTATCCGCTCCGCCCGTTGAAGAAGTTAAGGTCGGAATTTCTATTTTAGAATCACTTAATTTGCGCCAACGTAAACTTGAAATTGTTTCCTGTCCTTCATGTGGTCGTGCACAAGTTGATGTCTACACCTTGGCTGAAAAAGTCCAAGCAGGTTTAGAAGGAATGACTGTGCCGCTGCGTGTTGCAGTTATGGGATGTGTAGTTAATGGTCCTGGTGAAGCACGAGAAGCAGATTTGGGTGTTGCATCTGGAAATGGCAAGGGTCAGATATTTGTAAAGGGTCAGGTCATCAAAACCGTGCCAGAAGCGCAAATTGTCGAAACACTTATTGAAGAAGCGATGCGATTAGCTGAAGAAATGGAAGCCGCCGGAGTTGCTTCAGGGCAACCTTCAGTTGATGTTCGATAGGGTTTGCCCATGTTGAAAATGTCTACGCTATTTTTGCGTACGCTTCGCGATGACCCAGCAGATGCCGAAGTCGCAAGTCACAAGTTATTAGTCCGCGCAGGTTATGTGCGCCGAATAGCCGCAGGCATTTACTCATGGCTTCCTTTAGGTGTGATCACACTTCGAAATGTCGAACGAGTGATTCGCGAAGAAATGGATAAGGCAGGTTTTCAAGAGGTTAACTTTCCAGCGCTGCTTCCACGCGAGGCCTACGAAACCACTAATCGCTGGGAAGAATATGGGCCATCGCTATTTCGTTTGCAGGATCGCAAGGGTGGGGATTACTTACTAGGTCCAACACACGAGGAAATGTTTACGCTGATGGTCAAGGGCGAGTACTCATCGTATAAAGATTTGCCCCTCAGCATTTATCAGATTCAAACTAAGTTTCGCGATGAAGCACGTCCCCGCAGCGGAATTATTCGTGGACGCGAATTTGTCATGAAGGATTCATATTCCTTTGATATCGATGATGCTGGCTTGGAAATTTCCTACCAAAATCACCGTGATGCGTATGTAAAAACTTTTGACCGACTAGGGATGAAGTACAACATTGTAAAAGCAGTTTCTGGTGCCATGGGTGGATCTAAATCAGAGGAATTCCTGGCACCGTGCCCAACAGGTGAAGACACCTATGTGTTGTGTCCTCAGTGTGGATTTGCGGCAAATGTCGAGGCAATGGTTACTAAAGTCGATGCCCAAGATGCTTCTCAAGTTCCAGCAATCGAAGCTTTTGATTCACCAAACACTCCAACGATCGACACGCTTGTTGAGCTGCTTAATTCAAAGTTTGGTGGCGGATTTACCGGCGCTCACACATTGAAAAATGTAATGCTCATGGCCGATGGCAAAGCGGTGTGTGTATTAGTTCCAGGTGACCGTGAAGTTGATCTAAAGCGCTTCCAAGAAAATCTTGGTGGCATTCATGAACTTAGGGTTTTTGAAGATGCAGATTTTGCAAAGTTCCCGGCTCTCGTTAAGGGATACATAGGACCGCAGGATGCAAAGAAATCCGGAATTACTGTTTATGCCGATCCACGAATTGCTCCAGGCAGTTCATGGGTAACGG
>CAYMNN010000028.1:0-8805 GCA_964391815.1 uncultured Candidatus Planktophila sp. | reverse complement strand
GGTTTAACAACGGTGTATCGCGCTTTGCAGTCTTTAGTTGATGACAAGATCGTTGACCTGCTTCGCCGCGAAGATGGAGAAGCTATCTACCGTCTTTGCGGTGACACCCATCATCACCATTTAGTGTGCAAAAGTTGCGGCGAGACAGTTGAAATTGAAGGTGGCGCAATTGAAAAGTGGGCCAAGACAATGGCTGACGAACATGGCTTTAGGGATGTTGGCCACACCGCCGAGATTTTCGGTATTTGCTCTAAGTGCTAAGAATTAAGCTTTTCCGAATCTTCTATCTCTAGAAGAATACTCTTCGATCGCCTTCCATAAAGTTTTTCGAGTGACATCTGGCCACAACACATCCATGAAGACAAATTCGGCGTAAACACTTTGCCACGGCAAGAAGTTACTGGTGCGTTGCTCCCCTGATGATCTAAGAAACAGATCTACATCGCTCATCTGCGGAGAATCTAAATACTTGGCAAAGGTTTTTTCAGTGATGGCATCTGCTTTGATTTTGCCTCGCTTAACATCTCGCGCAAGTTCAGTGGCAGCATCAACGATCTCTGACCGTCCTCCGTAATTAACGCACATATTCAAAGTTAGAACTTTGTTCTTGCTTGTTAATTCTTCGGCTTCTTCTAATTCTTTGATTACGGTGCTCCATAAACGCTTAGGACGACCTACCCAGCGAATACGTACTCCCATGTCATTCATCTGATCGCGACGTCTACGAATAACATCACGATTAAAACCCATTAAAAATTTCACTTCATCGGGTGAGCGTCGCCAATTTTCAGTTGAAAATGCATACGCGCTAATCTCTTTTACGCCGTATTCAATGGCGCCTTCGACAACATCAAATAGAGCAGCTTCTCCTGCTTCATGACCTGCAGTACGTGGTAATCCACGTTGTTGCGCCCACCGTCCATTGCCATCCATGACGATGGCAACATGATGAGGAATCTTGATTGTCATACCCGCTCCACCATTGGCAAAGAACGCAAGCCGCGTTCAAGGTGCCATTGTAAATATGCAGCAATCAAACCACTAGCCTCTCGGCGAAACTTTGGCTCACTGGCACTAGCAATATCCCAATCACTGCTCAGTAGCGCACCCATAAGTTCTAAAGTTTCCGGCGCAGGAGTTGCACATGCTGAAGGGCGACAATCTGCGCAGACAGATCCACCACCAACTAATGAAAAGTATCGATGGGGTCCTGGTTTTTCACATCTAGAACAAATCGTCATCGATGGCGCATACCCAGCAACAGCTAGGGACCTGAGCAGAAACGCATCCAAAATCAATAACGGTTCATATCTATTTTCTGCCAAAGCTTTCATTCCGCCAACTACTAATTGAAACTCTTGCAACGCTGGTTCATTTTCTTGACTTGTGAAACGCTCAGCCGCTTCTAGAATCGCTGCCGCAATTGTCCAGCGTTGGTAATCCTCGGTCAGTGCTTCTCCGTAATTCATTAAAGCTTCTACTTGTGTCACGGTGTCAAAGGTTTTACCCGTATAGAGCTGGATATCAACATGGCTTCCGGGCTCAAGACGTGCACCAAACTTTGATTTTGTTCGACGAACGCCTTTTGCAACTCCGCGAATTCGACCATGGTCGCGTGTGAGCATCGTGATGATGCGATCGGCTTCACCTAATTTTTGGGTGCGCAGGACGATTGCCTCATCCCGGTACAAACTCATACGGGTAAAGGTAGTGCCAAAACAGGCACCAACTGATTAGCGAATTGCGCGGTTTATCGCAGACACGACAGCTTTTAGCGCTGCCGTTGTGGTGTTTGGATCAATTCCGACGCCCCAGAAGACATCGCCATCGATTGCGCACTCAAGATAGGCCGCAGCAGATGCATCTCCACCTGCAGACAATGCATGTTCAAAGTAATCAAGAACTCGAACATCAACCCCATATGCCTGCAAGATGTTGCAGAAAGCAGCAATTGGTCCGTTGCCCTGGCCCTTGAGTTCATGCAACTGACCGCGATCAGTTAATGAAACTGTCAGATAAACATCTTCCCCAAGAACAGAACTTTGTGACAAGCCCTTAAGGCGGAATCGTCCCCACGGTGCACCATCTGTTGGTAAGTACTCATCTTCAAATATGTTCCAAAGGTCCTCTGCACTTACTTCGCCACCTTCGGCATCGGTCTTTGCTTGTACATTTTTGGAAAATTCAATTTGTAAACGTCGAGGCAAATCAAGATGGTGTTCGTTCTTCATCAAGTAAGCAACGCCGCCCTTACCTGACTGTGAATTAACGCGAATAACCGCTTCGTATGAACGACCAATATCTAATGGATCAATTGGCAAATAAGGAATTGCCCAGGTGTGGTCTCTTACTTCTTTACCTGCAGCTTTTGCATCACGGGCTAAGTGATCAAAACCTTTCTTGATTGCATCTTGGTGCGAACCAGAAAATGCAGTAAACACTAGGTCGCCGCCATATGGGTGACGCTCAGGTACACGTAATTGATTGGCGTATTCAACGGTACGTCGAACTTCATCAATATTTGAAAAATCAATATGTGGGTCGATGCCATGAGTAACCAAGTTGATACCAAGGGTCACAAGGCAAACATTTCCGGTGCGCTCACCGTTTCCAAAAAGCGTTCCTTCGATGCGGTCAGCACCAGCTAAATAGCCAAGTTCGGCGGCAGCAACACCAGTGCCTCGGTCATTATGAGGATGCAAAGAAACAATCACATTTTCGCGATTGTTTAAGTTTCGACACATCCATTCGATTGAATCTGCATAAACATTTGGCATAGCTAATTCAACAGTTGCTGGAAGGTTCATGATGGTCTTCCACTGCGGAGTTGGCTTCCAGACATCATTAACCGCGTTACAAACTTCTACCGCGAATTCAAGTTCTGTACCGGTGTATGACTCGGGTGAGTATTCAAAAGAAACTTTAGTTTCAGGGACCGTTGCCACTAAATCTAAACAAATCTGAGCCGCATCAGTTGCGATTTTCTTGATGCCTTCTTTATCTAGGCCGAAAACTACTCGACGCTGCAAAGTAGATGTGGAGTTGTACAGGTGAACAATTGCCTGCTTTGAGCCCTTGATTGCTTCAAAGGTTCGAATGATCAGAGCTTCTCGTGCTTGAGTTAAAACCTGAATAACAACATCATCCGGGATTAAGTCTTCTTCAATAATCTTGCGCACGAAATCAAAATCAGTCTGGCTAGCACTTGGAAAACCAACCTCAATTTCTTTGTATCCCATGGCAACTAAAAGCTTGAACATTTCCAATTTACGAGGAGTATCCATTGGATCGATCAGCGCTTGGTTTCCATCGCGCAGATCTACTGAACACCACTTCGGCGCTTTTGTAATCTTCTTGTTAGGCCAGGTGCGATCTGCAAGATCTACCGGATGAAATGGCGCATAACGATGCACAGGCATCTTGGAAGGTACTTGTTGAGGAAAGTTCATGTAATGCTCCTTATTAGTGTGCGGGTTTTGTCATGGGTGAACCGGTACGACAAACCCCGCGGCGAGGGGACCGGTTATTTGGCCCCGCCACGGCAGCTAAGGAGGAGGCTGCGCTTGATCATGGCGTAAGGGTAACGCGTGAGTTAAAGGACTGGCAAGTAACGATCAAGTTCGAAAGCGCTCACTTGTCGACTGTATTCAAGCCATTCTGCCCGCTTGTTGCGCAGTACATACTCAAAAACATGCTCGCCCAAGGTTTCGCGAACTAACTCACTTTTTTCCATTTCGATAATGGCTTCATTAAGGTTTGAAGGAAGTGATACTGGATTGGTTGAATCGCTTAAAACATACTTTTCTTCAACGCCCTTTAGCCCTGCAGCAAGCATTACTGCATAAGCAAGATATGGATTGCAGGCAGTATCAGGAGAACGGAATTCAATGCGAGTTGAATTCTCTTTCTTTGGCTTGTACATAGGAACTCGAACCAATGCGCCACGATCGCTTTGACCCCAGTTTGCAAATGCAGGTGCTTCTCCCCCGCCATGTAAGCGCTTGTAGGAATTCACCCATTGATTAGTTATCGCCGTGATTTCTGGTGCATGCTTGATCAAACCCGCAATGAAGCTGCGTCCGACTGTCGATAGATTAAATTCTGCCGAAGAATCAAAAAATGCATTCTCTTCGCCCTTAAACAATGAAACGTGAGTGTGCATTCCGCTTCCAGGATGATCGGTAAATGGCTTTGGCATAAAGGAAGCATGGAACCCTTGGTCTAGCGCTACTTCTTTGATGACATGGCGGAAAGTCATGATGTTATCTGCAGTGGTTAAGGCATCTGCGTAACGTAGATCAATCTCTTGTTGGCCTGGTGCACCTTCATGATGTGAAAACTCAACGCTGATGCCCATTGCTTCAAGCATTGTGATCGCCTGACGGCGGAAATCATGTCCAACGACTGCAGGTGTGTGATCAAAGTATCCGCCTTGATCAACAGGAACTGGTGCAACTCCTGTTGCTGGAGGATTTTTGAATAAGAAAAATTCGATTTCTGGGTGGGTGTAACAGGTGTAACCCATAGTGGCAGCTTTATCTAAAGTGCGACGCAATACATTTCTTGGATCAGCTGGTGATGATGATCCATCTGGCATTGCGATATCGCAGAACATTCGTGCAGCACCTGGTGCCTCTGTGCGCCACGGCAGAATTGAGAAAGTTGCGGGATCTGGTTTTGCCAACATATCTGATTCAGTAATGCGAGCAAAGCCTTCAATTGCTGAACCGTCAAAACCGATTCCTTCTGCAAAAGCATTTTCAAGTTCAGCAGGTGCGATAGCGACAGACTTTAGAAAACCGAGAACATCGGTAAACCACAAACGAATAAAGCGAATGTTGCGCTCTTCCAATGTGCGAAGGACGAACTCCTGCTGCTTATTTGTATCTGCTGACATGGGAGGCATTCTTACAAAAGCAGGTTACGACTATGTTAACTAGCCAGAATTGGCTTAAATGACGAAGAAATCCGCCTTATCGAGCATGGTTTTTGGGGCCAAACTAGTTGTAATAACGGCGTTAGCGCTGATGCGAGAGCCATCCCCAACGGTGATATTTCCAAGCACCCGCGCACCTGCACCAATAATTACATCGTTACCAATGGTGGGATGACGCTTTCCTTGTTCGATCCCACGAGCACCTAGCGTTACATCGTGATACATCATGACGTCATCGCCAATCACTGCTGTAGCACCAATTACAACGCCCATGCCATGGTCAATAAAAAAGCGACGACCAATTACTGCTGCAGGATGAATTTCAATTCCGGTTGTTGATCGAACAAGGTTTGAATGAATTCGAGCAATCAGCTTTAATCCACGCTTCCATAAGAAATGCGAAATTCGATGTCCCCAAATCGCATGCACACCTGGGTATGCCAGAGCGACCTCTAAACGATTACGCGCAGCCGGATCGTGGCTGAGCGCGTTGTCGAGGTCTTCAATAATGCGACTAAAGATGGGCATTAATTAGTCAACCAAATCCTCATAAAGAACCGTTGATAGGTAACGCTCACCATTTGATGCACAGATAACAACAATGTTCTTACCTGCAAACTCTGGACGCTTTGCAACCTCTGTTGCCGCCCACAAAGTTGCACCTGATGAAATACCAGCAAGGAAACCTTCTTCTGCACCTGCTCTGCGTGCATACTTAATTGCATCAGCAGCAGTTGCATCCAAAATCTCATCGTAAACAGAGCGATCTAAAACGTTAGGAATAAAGTTCGGACCGATTCCCTGAATTGGGTGAGGTCCTGGCTCGCCACCATTTAAAATTGGTGATGCAGCTGGTTCCACACCAAATACCTTGATTGCAGGATTCTTTTCCTTTAAGTATTGACCGGTTCCTGTAATTGTTCCGCCAGTTCCAATTCCTGAAACAAATGCATCAACCTTGCCATCTAGATCGCGCCAGATTTCTGGACCAGTAGTCGTGCGGTGAATAAATGGACCTGCTTCATTTTCAAACTGGCGAACTAGAACCGCACCTGATTCTGCAAGCTTTTCTGCTGCAGCAACTGCGCCCTTCATTCCTTCAGCCGCTGGAGTCAAAACAAGCTCTGCGCCGTATGCACGGATCAACTTGCGACGCTCTTTTGATACAGATTCAGGCATCGTCATGATCGCCTTGTAACCACGAGCCGCCGCAACCATAGCTACTGCAATTCCGGTGTTTCCAGATGTTGCTTCAACAATTGTTCCGCCTGGCTTTAGTTCACCACTTGCTTCAGCGGCATCGATCATGGCAACGCCTAGACGATCCTTAACAGATGATGTTGGGTTATAAAATTCCAACTTGGCATAAACGTTTCCGGCTGCACCATCTGTGATCTTGTTGATGCGAAGCAATGGTGTGTTTCCAAAAATCTCAGTGATGCTGTTGTAAACCTTCATGATTCTCCCTAGTTGATGATTAAAGTTTTGAGGGTAAAGCTAATTAACTAATTGAACGGCTGAGGTAAATCAAAAATCAGCAACTGCAAGATGTAGAAAGGCAGAAATCAACAACACGGTTTCGTGTAAACAACCAGTTGATGATCGAACGCATGCTCAAATTCTACGCAAATGCCTGAATTATGCGAGTTGCTAATCATTTGCAACTAGCGCTCATTCCAGCGTGAAGTCATCGGCAAGCGACGGTCTTTTCCAAAGGCCCGCGTGGAAACCTTGGTGCCAGGTGGATATTGGCGGCGCTTGTATTCGGCCTTATCGACCAAGGAAATAACTCGGCGCACAAGTTCGGCATCAAAGCCTTGGGCTAAGAGCGCTTCATAACCATGATCTTCGTCAACATATGCCCGTAGTACTTGATCCAACAATGGATAGTCCGGCAATGAATCAGAATCCTTTTGATCAGGACGCAGTTCGGCGCTTGGCTCTTTTGTTATTGAACGTTCTGGAATCGGTGGCACTTCCCCGCGCTCTAGTGCAAGTGCGTTTCGATATCTAGCCAGCGCCCACACATCGGTTTTGTAAATATCTTTGATCGGTGCAAACCCACCCACGGCGTCGCCATACAAAGTTGAATACCCAACAGCTAATTCGCTCTTATTGCCGGTAGCCAAAACTAGGTGACCTTCTTGATTAGAAATTCCCATCAAGGTTGTTCCGCGAACGCGGGCCTGCAGATTTTCTTCGGCCAAACCTTTCAATACGACATTGTCCATAAAAGCATCCACCATCGGTGCAATCGGTGTGATTCTAAAGTGAATGCCGGTTGCATCTGCCATCGCCTGGGCATCTTCTACTGAATGTCCCGATGAATATTTACTTGGCATCGCAACGCCGTTGACCCGCTTGGCACCCAATGCATCAATTGCAATTGCAGCAACAAGGGCTGAATCAATGCCACCAGATAAACCAAGGACAACGGATCTAAAACCATTCTTGCCCACATAGTCGCGCAGCCCCATGACAAGTGCCTGCCACATTTCTGCTTCATTAGACAATCGGGTGGCAACTGCTGGAGCTGCAGAATCAGACACCGCAGTTGGTTCTTCAGAAATAACTACATCTGGCCTGGAACTACCTTCGGTGCAATCAATGTCAACGACAATTAACTGATCATCAAATTGTGGGGTGCGAGCAAGTACTGATCCATCGTGGGCAACCACAATGGTGTCGCCATCAAAGACCAGATCATCCTGGCCACCTGTCATGTTGACGTAAGCAACAGGGGCTGCAATTTCCTGAGCCCGCTTTTGGACTAGCGCCAATCGCACATCATCTTTGTTGCGTTCAAATGGAGAACCATTTGGAACAACGAGCAAGCCCGGTGTGCGAGATGCAATTGAATCGAGTGAATGCCAAATGTCTTCACAGATCGCAACTGCAACATCGACGCCGTGAATCCGCACCACAAGACTTTTATCCCCGGCCACAAAGTTTCTAAATTCATCAAAGACGCCGTAGTTAGGCAAGTGGCGCTTTACATAGGTCGCGACAATTTTTCCATTATGGATAACTGCTACCGCATTTTTTGGGCCTTGATCTAAATAGCCAACCACCGCAACGATGTCGCCAGTTATGGTGGCTGCTATTTCTTGAACTGCACGGATGCTGGCGGCTTGAAAAGATGGACGAAGAGCTAGATCTTCAACTGGATATCCAGTCACGATCATTTCGGGAAAAACAATCAAATGGGCACCTTGTGCTTGTGCGCTTTTGACGGATTCTGCGATCAGGCCAGCATTGCCCGCAAGGTCACCAACCGTTGGGTTGATTTGGGCCAGCGCCACGCGCAACTTCATTTTTCAAGTGTAACGGGGGTACGCTTTGTCTATTAACTGGCGAGTCTACGAGCCAGTCAATGTGAATGGCCCGGGGACCATCTGTATGGCTTCGAGGAGAGGAAACCATGGAATCTCTATATGGCGGTGCTGTGCACCGACGCGTGACAATTGTCGATCTAGCCGCTGCGAAAAAGCGTGGCGAAAAATGGGCAATGTTGACCGCTTACGAATCAATGACCGCCGAAATTTTTGATGAAGCCGGAATACCTGTCCTGCTAGTTGGTGACAGTGCCGGCAATAACTTTTTAGGCGAAGAGAACACCATCCCAGTAACCGTAGATGAGTTGATTCCTTTAGCCCGCGCAGTTGTTCGCGGATCTAAGCGCGCCATGGTTGTAGCCGATCTGCCATTTGGTTCATATGAAGCATCACCTGAAATAGCTCTTGCTACATCTATTCGATTTTTCAAGGAGTCTGGTGTGATGGCGGTAAAGCTAGAGGGTGCACACATCGACACGGTAAAGAAGTTAGTGAGCAGTGGAATCCCTGTTATGGGCCACTTAGGTCTGACTC